>JBPCPR010000098.1:0-11337 GCA_050998925.1 Gaiellaceae bacterium | reverse complement strand
GACGCAACTCTGGTTCCTCGCATCGACCCCGGCCTCATGAGCTCGACGCTCGCAGACGAAAGCGCGCAGCTCGGTCGCGGCGTCTGGGTTCTCGACGCGAGCAGCCCCGACCTGCTGGGGAGGCTCTCGATCGCAGAGCGCTCACCCGGCCCGGAGTTCGAAGCCCGTGCCTTCGGGCCTTTCCTCGTCGTAAGGACGATCGCGCCGGTCGAGAGCCCGAAGGAGTTCCTCGACTACACGGTCCGCGTCGAGCGGCTCGGTGAGGAGCTCGACGTCGCGAGCGCGCACGACACTCGCCTCGCGGCCGAGGCTGCACTCGCCCGCCTCAACCGGGGTTGAGCGCTCCGCGCAGGCACGCGATGTTCGAGCGAAGGTAGTACTCAAGCTGGCCCCCGGCCCGGGGGCGAGCAGCCAACCAGGTGGTCTCGAGCACCAGAGATGCCTCGCTCAGCACGGCCCGGGCGTTGGCGAATGGCCCGGCAACGCGAACGACGAGCCATCCGTCCCGGTAGAACGGCACGTCTGCATCTCGACCGAGCAATTCCCACAGTCGCCGCACGGGGATGGGGTGGTCGCTCGGTACGGCCACGAAGAGCGCGCCCGGCTCTTGCGGCACGCGATCGATGGCACCGCGCAGGACCGACGCCTCGACCGGCGGCAGCGTCGTCGCTCGCGCCGACTCGGGCAGCGCGGCGAGGAAGAACGGCGAGTAGGGAAAGAGGACATCGCCCTTTCGCACCCGTCGGCGAACGAACTCTGCGGGCGCGCGGACCGGGTCGCCGCCGAGCGCCACCTCCCTCGGGCCGCCGCCGAGGATGACGTCGCGCCGGTCGCGCGGGTCCGAGACGCCGCCCGCGGGGGCCACGACCGCCAGGGCGGCGAGCGCGGCGAGCGCCCCCGCCGAGACCAGGACACTGCGCCCCCCCAGCGTGGCGAAGGAGACGCCGACGAATGCCGCGAACAGCGGCAAGAGGAAGACGAGATGCCGCGGAGAGAGCGCCGGGTCGCCTTCGGTCGTCGCGATCGCGAGCAGGGTCGGCGGCGTTACAAAGGCGATCGCCGCCAGGATCCCCAGCGAAGGCTCCCTCCGGGCGACGAGGGCCAGGCCGCCGGCCGCGAGCAGGACGAAGACGAGGACGAGCAGGCCGTGACCGCCCGCGAACGACCCGAGCGCACGCGAGAGCTGCGACCACGCACGCCCTGACGACGCGAGCTGCTCTCCTTCACCGAAACCGACCGAGTAGCGCTCGGCCAGACGCAGGTTCGCGACCACGAACGGGACGCCGAGGAGCGCGACCGCGATCACCGGCGCGGCCCGCCTGATCCCGCGACCGCGCCAGAGAACGGCTGCGACCAGGGCCTCGGCGGCCAGGAGGATCGCTCCGTAAGGATGAACCGCCGGAAGCAGTGCACCAGCCCCTGCAGCGGCCAGCGCCGACCCGACCGTTCGCCGCCTCAGGGCCACCAAGAACAGGTCGAGAGCGAGTGCGGCGACAGCGGCGAAGAGGGCGTACATCCGCCCGAAGCTCCCGTACACTCCGAGAACGGTCGAGGTGGCGACGACGATCGCCGCCGCCCCGCCGGCAACCGGCCCGGCGAGCCGGCGGGCGAGGTCGAACGTGAGCGCGACGGCGACGAGGGCGAAGACGACGGAGAGCCACCGAATCGCGTCCGGCGACGTGTCGACGACGAGCGCGACGTGGGCGAGCACGAAGTGCAGCGGCGAACCGCCGCGCTCCGTCAGGACCGTGTCGACGACCTCTCCGAAGGGGCGGACGGCGACGAGACCGGCCACCGCTTCGTCCTCGACCAGCGGCTTCGCCCCGACCGCGGGAGCGAGCCTGGCGAGCAGGAACCCGGCGGCGCCGGCCAGGGCGGCGAGCCCGAGAACGGTCTCAGCGCGGCCGGTCGGCCTGGCGCTCACGCTCGACGAGCTCCTCGTAGCAGGGAGCCTGCTCGAAGGCCGCGAGCCCGGCGGCCGTCGGCCGCTTTCCAGGCGGTCGCTTGATCCTCATCCGGCCTGCAGCGGCCAGGCCGGCCGCGCTGCCGACGAGCCCGCCGAGCAGGAACGAGCGGAACGTGCCTCGGCGCCGATCCCCGTCCACCGCGCAAGTGTAGGTTCCCGCGGTGATCTGCACCCTCGGCGACGTCCTCCTCGACGTGATCGTGGCTCTCGACGGGCCGGTCGAAGAGGACACGGACACGTACGGAAAGACCCGCGTCGGCGTCGGCGGCCAGGCCGCGAACGTGGCCGCGTGGGTCGTCGCTCTCGGCGGTACGGCGCGACTCGTGGCGCGAAGGGCTGAAGATCCCCGGGGGGAGCTCCTGACGCAGGATCTCGAGAGGCGCGGCGTCGAGGTCTGCGGACCGGTCGGCGAGGGCGCCACCGGCACGGTGGTCTCGATTGCCACGCCCGACGGGCGGCGCTCCATGCTGACCGACCGAGGCGTCTCCCTCGGCTTCGAGCCGGACGCGTTCGATCCGGCCTGGGTGGACGGCTGCGCGTGGCTGCACGTATCCGCGTACTCGCTCGTCGCCTCGCCCCTGCGAGAGGCTGCCCTTCTCGCCGCCCGGACAGCCCGGGTGTCGGGAGTCGAGATCAGCCTCGATCTGGCCTCGATCGGCGCCTTTCGCCACGTCGGCGTGGAGCAGCTCCGCGAGGCGGCGCGAGCGCTCAGGCCCGACCTCGTCTTCGCGAACGAGGCCGAGGCGGAAGAGTTCGGCGGGATCGGCGCGCGCACGTTCGTGCTCAAGCGGGGCGAACGTGGGTGCACGATCCGCGTCGACGGCGAGAGCCGCGACCATGACGCGGTCCCGGCGCAGCTCGTCGACTCGACGGGCGCAGGCGACGCGTTCGCCGCCGGCTTCCTGCTCGACGGCCCGGAGCTTGCGCTCAGCGCGGCCGCGCGGTGTGTCGCGACAATGGGGGCGATGCCGTGAGCGATCTGCTTCGCATCCACGCCGAGGTGGCAGCCGCGCTCGAAGCGCGCGAGCCGGTGGTTGCGCTCGAGACGACGCTCGTCTCGCACGGATTCCCGGCGCCCGAGGGCGGCGAGGTCGCGCTGGAGTGCGAGGAGCGCGTCCGGGCCGCGGGGGCGGTTCCGGCCACGGTCGGCGTTCTCGAAGGCGCTGTCCGGGTCGGTCTGGAGCCGGCCGAGCTCGAGCGGCTCGCCGCGGCCGACGACGCACGCAAGGTCGGGCCGAGGGATCTGGCCGCCGCCGCCGTCCAGGGGGTCGTCGGGGCGACCACGGCCGGCGGGACGCTCGCCGTCTGCCGAGTCGCCGGGATCGGGTTTCTCGGCACGGGAGGGCTCGGCGGCGTGCACCGAGGCTTCTCCGAGACCCTCGACGTGTCGGCCGACCTCGGTGAGCTCACCCGCACGGAGGCACTGGTGGTCGCCTCGGGGGCCAAGTCCATTCTCGACGTGGCAGCGACCGCAGAAGCACTGGAGACGCTCGGAGTGCCGGTGCTCGGCTGGCGCACGGACACCGTTCCGCGCTTCTACGACGCCCAGGGCGGTCCCCCGGTGTCCGCGCGCGTCGAGTCGGCGGAGGAAGCCGCGTCGATCGCGGCGGCGCACTGGCGGCTCGGCCGGCACTCGGCGCTCGTCCTGGCTCGACCACCGGAGGAGAGCCTGGACGTCGAGCCGCTCGTCGAGGCTGGGGTCGAGGAAGCCGAGCGGCAGGGAGTACAGGGCCAGGCGCTCACCCCCTTCCTCCTCGCCTACCTGCACCGGGAAAGCGGCGGCGCCACGGTCCACGCCAACCGTCGGCTGATCGTCGAGAACGCGTCGCTGGCGGCCGAGGTCGCGGTCGCGTACGCCCACCTCGATTAGTCAGCGGCTACGCGCGATCGCAAGGACGGCGCGAGCATGGCGGGCCGCCAAGCCGGCGCTGAGAGAACCGGGAGGCAGCTCGACCACGTAGGAGGCGCTGCCGGGGAACCGGTGGTTCTGCCAGTTCGGCGCGCTGCCCGGGGGCCACCGGATGGCGCGGAAGCGAACACCTGCGAGCCGCGCGTAGCGGCGCCCGGCGGCGATGCTGCCACCCCACGCCCTGACCGTCGCTTGGGGCTGGTGGTACCAAATCGTCACGTCGGGCCGCATGCGCCGCACGACCGCCCGCGCCGCCCTCGACTCCGGCTCGGAGAAGGGCGCCCGCCCGGGGTACTCGGGATCCCACGCCTGCCCGACGGCGCGCCAGCCCGACCGGAAGTTCCGGTTCAGGTCGACGCCGCGGGCGTTCTGCCGCGTGCGAGCCACTCTCCCGTCCGGATTCAGTGCGTGCACGATCCAGAGCTCGGCGCCTGCCGGCACCGCCGCCCGGGCGAGTCGCCTCGTGACGGCGACGCCGGCGCATTCGTTGCCGTGGATGCAGCCGACGACGAGGACCGTCCGCCGGGCACCCGTGCGTCCGCGCTCGAGGGCGCGGATGGGCCTCCCGAGCACGGAGTGGCCGATCGCCTCGGCGCGCGCGAAGAGCGGGGGCGGCATCGGGGCGTCGGCACTCAGCACAGGCTCATTCTCCGGTACGACGGACTCGACGCCGCGGGTCCCGCGTAGAAAAGAAAGTGGTCGGAATCATCGCTGCGCTCGTCGTCGCCATGCTCGCCTGGGGGCCGTCCACCCCCTTGGATGAGCCGCCGGTGCCCAGGGAGGTCTTCCCGGAGATGCGGTGGCGCGTCTCGCAGGCTCTTGGCTCCCCGTCGGCCGGGCGCCTCGTCGCGGGTGTGCGGCTGCCCGCCGAAGGGCCTCACCACTTCACGTGGGATCCCCTCGAGCACCGCTCGCCGAGCCCGGGCTGGCGGCGGGTCGGGACGGACGGCCTGGTTCGCTTGACTCTCCGCGTGATCCGTGAGTACGCCGCTGATCACCCGAACGCGCCACGCGTCGGCATCGGCGATCTGAGTCGCCCCCGCGGAGGCGACTTCGGCCCTCGATTCGGCGGGCCCGGCCACGTCTCCCACCAGAACGGCCTCGACGTGGACGTCTACTACCCACGCAAAGACCGGCGCGAGCGACCTCCGCTCCGGGCGAGCCAGGCAGACCTGCGGCTCACGCAGGATCTGGTCGACCGGTTCGTGGCGGCTGGAGCTCAGGCCGTCTTCGTCGGCCCGCACACCGGCCTCGTGGGGCCGGCCGGTGTCGTCCGCGTCCTCCCGCACCACGACAACCACCTGCACGTACGCCTCCCGGACTGGCTGGCCTGAGGGTAACGTGGAGCGAGTGGCTCGGCTCGCGTTGCTCCTGACGGTCCTCGGACTGGCGGCGTGTGGCGGCTCGGGCGGATAGGACGCTCCTCCCGTCACCGATCCGGCCCCGACGACGACCGCCGCCGCGCCTGAGCCGACCACGACGGAAGAGGCACCCGAGCCGGAGCCGGCCACGACCGAGGAGGAGGCCGCCGCGCTTCCGGGCCTTCCCGCCTTCACCGCAGGCTACGAGAACTGGGAGGTGCTCGCGAAAGGGCTCCCGCCGAGAGACAGCGACCCGCATCTCGGCCGGAAGAACGTGTTCTCGACGAAGCGTCCGTCGGGTGGCTCCTTCCCCGACAGGACGATCATCGTCAAGGAGGCGTTCCGCCCAGACAAGGACTTCGTCGGGCTCATCGCGGTCATGCGAAAGGTCCCCGGCGCCGACCCCGACCACAACGACTGGGTCTTCGTCGAGTACACACGCGAGAGCGCCGACGCCGCCTTCGCCGAGATCGCGCGTGACGCGGTTTGCTGGGGCTGCCACATGGGCGCCGAGCAGACGGACTACGTCTTCGTGCTGGGCGACACCCTGGAGTAAACCGTTCGTCAGTCGTCGATCCGCTCGATCGCGACGACGTCCTCGGCCTGGAAGTCCACGTGCCCGGCCGATCCCCAGCCGACCACGTCGCCGCTCGGGAGGATCGCCACCGGCGCGATCACGCTTCCGTCCCGGAGCAGGAGCCGGGCCTGGTGGGCGCCGAAGGCGTCTTGTGGCCACTCCGCCACCTCGGCGGCCAGCCAGTCCGGCAGCCGCGACGGATCGCCCATGAGATTCTTATTCGTCCAGGAGGCGCAGGAGGGCGTCGACCTCGAGCATCTCGTACGACTGCGTGTGGACGCTGCCCCGAGCTCCCAGGGCGATCGACACCTTGGCGATCACCGAGGCGTCCGCCGCCTCGACGACGTTCACGAAGTCGTACGGGCCGAGCACGAACCACTGGTGCAAGACCTTGGCCCCGAGCTCCTCGACGTCCTGGTTCACCTGCTTGATCCGCTCCGGGTTCGCCCTGAGCGTCTGGAGGCCCTGCTCGCTCAGGGTCGACAGCATGATGTAGCTCGGCATCGCTCCTCCGTTTCCTCAGCCTCGGCCGGGCGAGGATACAGCGCGCGCCTTCTGCTCGAAGTAGAGGACGCAGAGACCGAAGAAGAAGAAGGGCGCCAGCACGATCTGAACGAGGGTCGTGGCGGCCAGCCCGCCGTTGTCGGCGAAGCCCTCGAGCAGCGCTGCGAGGAGGACTCCGAAGAAGACGTAGATCATGACGAGCGCTGCCGAGACGCCCAGCGCGTGCAGGTACTCGGCCCGTGCGAGACGCAGCGAGCGCTGGAGGGCGAAGCCCAGCCGCTGGAACCAGCCGTCGCCTTCCGGCGACCGCTCCAGCATGGCCACGGGGATGGAGAAGCCGGAGACGGCGAGCCAGGCAACGGCGAAGAGGAGCAGCAAGGGGTCGATTCGCCCCAGGGTGAACGGAAGCGCCACGACGACCGTGAGCGGCAGGAGGACCGGGCTGCGGACGAGCGTCTGCGCCCAGGCCTCCCGGAAGCCGTCGCCCGAGACGAGGCGGGCCGACACGCCGAACGCGAGCGTGAAGGCAACCGAGATCGCGGCGATGAAGCCGACGACGTGCCCGGTCAGCACACCCAGGAGGAGCATCGCGCCGACGAACGCCCCCACACCGAGCGCAGCCCACGGGCGGGCGCCGTACAGCCGGATCGCCTCGGCCAGGACCTCCCCGAGGCGCAGCGGTCGATCGAGGTGGGCCGCCACGGCGAGAACCGTACCCGGGCTAAACGGCGACGGGCTCGCTGGCGGGCGCCTGCTCGAAGATCAGCTCGCCCTCCCGCGCATCGACGAGAACCGTGTCGCCGGCCGCGAAGCCGCCCTCCAGGAGCCGCACGGCCAGGGGGTTCTCGACGAGCCGCTGGATCGCGCGCTTGAGCGGCCGCGCGCCGTACGTGGGATCCCAGCCCGCCTCCGCCACCGCCTCCTTCGCGGCGTCCGTGAGCTCGAGACCGAGGCCGCGCTCGGCGAGCCTGGCCCTTAGACGCTCGAGCTGGAGCTCCACGATGTCTGCGATCTGCTCTCGCGTCAGCGGCTCGAACTCGACGATCTCGTCGATCCGGTTCAGGAACTCGGGCCGGAACCGGTCGCGGAGATCGTCGGCCGACCGGACGTTCGAGGTCATAATGATGACGGTGTTCCGGAAGTCGACCGTGCGGCCCTGGCCGTCAGTCAGGCGCCCGTCGTCGAGGATCTGGAGCAGCACGTCGAAGACCTCGGAGTGCGCCTTCTCGACCTCGTCCAGAAGGACGACCGAGTAGGGGCGCCGCCGGACCGCCTCCGTGAGCTGGCCCCCCTCCTCGTAGCCGACGTAGCCGGGAGGAGCCCCGACCAGCCGGGAGACGGTGTGGCGTTCCTGATACTCGGACATGTCGAGCCGGACCATGGCCCGCTCGTCGTCGAACATGAACTCCGCGAGCGCCCGCGCCAGCTCGGTCTTTCCGACCCCGGTCGGGCCGAGGAAGATGAACGAGCCGATTGGACGATCCGGATCCTGGAGGCCGGTGCGCGACCGCCGGAGCGCGTTCGCGACCGCCGCGATCGCTTCGTCCTGCCCCACGACCCGCTGGTGGAGGCGCTCCTCCATGTGGATCAGCTTCTCGGTCTCTCCCTCGAGGAGTCGCTCGACCGGCACGCCCGTCCAGCGTGCGACGACGGCCGCGATGTCGTCCTCGTCGACCTCCTCCTTCACCATCGGAGCCTCCGGTTGCTCGCGGCCGGCGAGCTCCCGCTCGAGCTCGGGCAGCTCACCGTAGCGGATCTCCGCCACCCGCTCGAGGTCGCCCTGTCGCTCGGCGCGCTCCGCCTCCATCCGCAGGTCGTCGATCCGCTGCGTGACTTCCTTGACCCGGTCGAGTGACTCCTTTTCCTTGGCCCAGCGCCCGGCGAGCGCGTCGCGCGCCTCCTTCGCCTCGGCCAAGTCCCGCTCGACGGGAGCACGAACCTCGGGTGTCTCCTTCGACATCGCCGCCTGCTCGATCTCGAGCTGGCGCACACGGCGGTCGGCCTCGTCCAGCTCGAGAGGCGACGAGTCGATCTCCATCCGCAGCCGCGAGGCGGCCTCGTCGATCAGGTCGATGGCCTTGTCGGGGAGCTGGCGATCCGAGATGTAGCGGTCCGACAGCACGGCCGCCGCGACGAGGGCGGCATCCGTGATCCGGACGCCGTGGTGCGCCTCGTAGCGCTCCTTGAGGCCGCGGAGGATCGCGATCGTGTCCGGCACCGACGGCTCGCCGACGAAGATCGGCTGGAAGCGCCGCTCGAGCGCGGCGTCCTTCTCGACGTGCTTCCGGTACTCGTCGAGGGTGGTCGCGCCGACCAGGCGCAGCTCGCCGCGGGCGAGCGTCGGCTTCAGCATGTTGGCGGCGTCGACCGCGCCCTCGGACGCCCCCGCGCCGACGATCGTGTGGAGCTCGTCGATGAAGAGGACTATCTGTCCCTCGGCGTCCTTGATCTCGCCGAGAACGGCCTTGAGCCGCTCCTCGAACTCGCCCCGGTACTTCGCGCCAGCGAGCAGCGAACCGATCTCGAGGCCCCAGACGCGCTTGCCCTTCAGTCCCTCGGGGACGTCACCCGCGACGATGCGCTGCGCAAGCCCCTCGACGATGGCCGTCTTGCCGACGCCGGGCTCGCCGATCAGGACCGGGTTGTTCTTCGTCCGCCGCGAGAGCACCTGGATGACGCGGCGGACCTCCTCGTCACGGCCGATCACGGGATCGAGCTTGCCCTGCTCCGCCTCGGAGGTCAGGTCGCGGCCGAACTTCTCGAGAACCTGGTACGTGCCCTCGGGATCCTGCGAAGTCACGTGCTGGCTGCCGCGCACCTCCTCGAGCGCCTGCTCGAGGCGATCGCGCGGCAGGAGGTCGAGCGCCAGGAGCACGTGCTCGGTCGACACGAAGTCGTCCTCGAGCCTCCGCATCTCCTGCTCGGCCTCGTCGAGGACGCGCGAGAACGCCGTCGAGGCACGCGGCTGCTGGGCCGCGCCTCTCTGAACCGCCGGCTTGGCTGCCAGCGCCCCCTCGGCCTGCGCGCGCAGGTCCGCGGTCGAGCCGCCCGCGCGCTCGACGAGCGTCTGCGGCAGCTCCTGGTCGAGGAGCGCGACGACCAGATGCTCCGGATACACCTCCGGGTTGCCCAGCCGCCGAGCCAGCTCCATCGCCGCGGCCACGGCCTCCTGGGTCTTGAGCGTCAGCTTGTTGAAGTCCATGTTCTCTTCGTGTCGGGCAGCGTCTCGTCCCCGCGGTAGAGCTCGAGGTCGCGGCGGTAATGCTTGTGAACGCGGCGCACCTCGTCGCGCAGCTGGCGCTCGAGGCGCTCGAGGCGCCTCTGCACGCCGCGGAGCTCGTCCTCGAGCCGAAGCACAGTCTCGACGCCCGCCAGGTTCAGCCCGAGCTCGATTCTGAGCCGCTGGATCAGGCGGAGGCGCTCGAGGTCCGCTTCCGAGTACAGGCGCGTGTTTCCAGGCGTCCGCTGCGGCCGCACGAGCCCCTTGGCCTCGTAGATCCGAAGCGTCTGGGGATGCATGCCGACGAGCTCGGCTGCCACGGAGATCATGTAGCGCGGGTGGTTCGACATCTCAGACCTCCAGGCGCTCGCGTGGGTTCTCGTGGGAGACCCTCTGGAGGTTCTCGACCGCTTCGCGCTCCGCCTTCGAGAGGTTCGTCGGGACGACGACGCGCACGCGTGCGAGCAGGTCGCCGCGCCCGGAGCCCTTCAGCTTCGGGGCACCCCTGCCGCCGACGCGCAGCATCCGGCCGTCCTGCGTGCCGGGCGGCACCTTCAGGGAGATCTTGCCGTCCGGAGTCGGAACCTCGACCTCGGCTCCGAGAGCCGCCTCGGCGTAGGTGACGGGGATCTCGATGATGAGGTCAGAGCCGCGTCGCTCGTAGAGCGGCGAGGGCGTGACGCGGGTGATCACGTGCAGATCGCCGGGCGGGCCGCCATTCCGGCCTGCCTCGCCTTTCCCCTTCAGCTTGATCCTGGTCCCGTCCTGGACCCCCGGCGGGAGCTTCACCGTGTAGCGCTTGGTCCGAGCCTCGCGGCCAGAGCCGTGGCACGTCTTGCACGGCGTCTCGACGACGGTGCCGTGGCCGCCGCAGCGCGGGCACGGCTGCGAGAGCGCAAAGACACCCTGGTTCTCGGACACGACGCCGCGCCCGCGGCACTCGGGGCAGAGCGTCGGGGCCGTGCCCGGCTCCGCGCCGGAGCCGCCGCACGTCCTGCACGGCGTCTCGAGCTGAACCGGGATTCTCGTCTCGAGCCCGCGCAGGGAGTCCTCGAACGACACGCTCACCTCGACCTCGACGTCACGGCCCCGCTCGCCCCGCTGACTCCGCGCTCGGGTCGACCGGCTGCCTCCCGCAGTCCCGAAGAGGCCGCCGAGGATGTCCCCGAGATCCCCGAAGTCGCCGAGGTTTCCGTCGAAGTTGACGTTCCAGCCGCCGGCCCGGTTCCCGGCTCCGGCGCCCGAGAACATCCGAGACCCGAGCTGGTCGTACTGCTTGCGCTTCTCCGGTTCGCTCAGGACGTCGTAGGCGCTCTGGACTTCCTTGAAGCGCTCCTCGGCCGCGCTGTCGCCCGGGTTCGCGTCCGGGTGATGCTTCCGGACGAGCTTGCGGTGGGCCTTCTTGATGTCGCCGGCGGACGCCGTCTTCGGGACGCCGAGGACCTCGTAGAGATCCCTCATCCGCTCCCCTGCGAGATCACGACCCGAGCCGGCCTGAGCACGCGGTCGCCGAGGCGATACCCCTTCTGGAGGACCTCGATGACCGAGCCTTCCTCCGCCTCGGAGGGCTGCGTCAGGAGCGCCTCGTGGACGTGGGGATCGAACTTGCCGTCGGTTTCGATCTCGAGGAGGCCCTCCCGCTCGAGCGCGGAGCGAAGCTCGCGCGCGACGAGGGCAACGCCCTCGGCGAGCTTCGCCTCCTCGTGCTGCTCGCCCGCCTCGAGGGCCCGCTCGAGGTTGTCGAGTACGGGCAGCAGCTCCTTCACGAGCCGCTCGTGGGCCCGCGCGACCAGGCTTTCC
>JBPCPR010000096.1:0-4064 GCA_050998925.1 Gaiellaceae bacterium | reverse complement strand
CGTGAGGAGCTCGACGATGAAGGTGCGATAGCGGCGCCTACTTCGCTTCACCGCGATGATCTGGCCGTTCGTGATGAAGTACGTATCGCCGTTCAGATCGCGCATCACGGTCGTCCGGAGCCCCACCGCCTCGACGACGCCGGCGTACTTCGAGGGCTCCACCTCGATGAAGTCGCCCACGCCGTACTGGTTTTCGAAGAGGATGAAGAAACCCGCGATCATGTCGGTCAGGAGCCTCTGCGCTGAGAAGGCGATGATCAGGATGATCAGCGTCGCGCCGGCCGCGGTCGAGATCCGGTCCCGAACGAGGATCGTGACGAGGATGCCCGCGGCCGCGATGAAGAAGACGTAGCGAACGACGGTCGAGAGCAGGGCGAACGCCGTCTCCCGGCGGCGCAGGCGCACGAGGTCGGCCGTGTCGCTCGGGCTCCCGGAGGCCCAGCGGTGCGCGAGCACGCCGAGGAGCCGCGAGAGCGCGATGCCGACGGCGACGACCACGGCGGCCCAGAAGACCCGGTCGAACCAGTCGGGCAGCGGCCCGAAATCCATACCGGCACGCTACCCGACTCGCAGGCGGACTCTATACTCGCGGCGTGAGCGGGTCCGTCCTGCTCCGCATCGAGAGAGGCTGAGGGAACCGGCCCTGTGAAGCCTCGGCAACCTGCTTCTCGGAGCAAGGTGCCAAGCCCGGCCGGGCGTCGCCCGGAGGATGTCGAGCCAACCGAAGGAGGATCCGTTGCCCGCCACCGCGCTCCGTTGTAGGAACTGCGCTCGAGAGCATCCGCTCGAGCAGCTCGCGGTCTGCTCGAAGTGCCTGGCCCCGCTCGAGCCGACCTATGACTGGGAGGCGCTCACCCAGACCGTGTCCCGTGAGTCGATCGCTTCCGGTCCGCCCTCGCTGTGGCGCTACGCGCCGCTTCTGCCCGTCGAGCCTCCCGCCGAGCAGCGCCTCGCGCCCGGGTTGACGCCCCTCCTGCCGGCGCCGCGCCTGGCCACCGAGGTCGGTGTGGCCGAGCTCTGGCTCAAGTGCGACACGGCGAACCCGACCCACTCGTTCAAGGACCGGGTCGTCGCGGTCGCCGCCGCGAAGGCGAAGGAGCTCGGCCTCGGGACGCTCGCGTGCTCGTCGACCGGGAATCTCGCGAACGCGGTGGGCGCGCGGGCGGCCGCCGAAGGACTCGAGTCAGCCGTCCTCTGCCCATCCGACCTCGAGCCTGAGAAGATGCTCGCGACGGCCGTCTACGGCACCACCATCTACGCCGTGCGAGGAACGTACGACGACTGCTCCCGCCTCAGTCTCGAGCTCTCCTTCGAGCTCGACTGGGGCTTCGTGAACGTCGGGCTCCGCGCCTACTACGCCGAGGGCTCGAAGACCCTCGCGTACGAGATCGCCGAGCAGCTCGGCTGGCAGCAGCCCGACGTCGTCGCCGGCCCGATCGCCTCGGGCGCGCTCTTCGGAAAAGTGGGGCAGGGGTTTGGCGATCTGCGCCGGCTCCGCCTCGTGGACGGACCCGGCCCGCGGCTGGTCGGTGGCCAGGCGGAGGGGTGTGCGCCGGTCGCGACGGCCTACGCCGAGGGCGGGAGGGCGAAGCCGGTCCGCCCTGCGACACTGGCTCGGTCGCTCGCGATCGGCAACCCTGCCGACGCCGACCTTGCGCTCGCAGCGGCGCGGGGGAGCGGCGGAGCGATCCAGGCCGTGCCCGAAGATGAGATCGGAGTCAACATGGGGCTTCTGGCGGAGACGACTGGCATCTTTGGAGAAACGGCGGCGGGTGTGACGCTCGGAGCGCTCAGAGCCGCCGTCGCCCGCGGGACCGTCCGCGAGTCCGATCGCGTTGTCCTTCTGGTCACGGGCGACGGGCTGAAGACGCCCGACCCGGTCGCGGAGCGACTCGCTCCCACCGAGGTCGAGGCCGACACGGAGACGCTCCTCGAGCTGGTGGGGGTCGCTGCGTGACAATCGTCGTCCTGCCGGGCGACGGCATCGGCCCCGAGGTGGCCCGGGAGGCCGTACGCGCGCTTCGAGCCCTCGCACCGGAGGTCGAGCTCGACGAGCGGCCGTTCGGGGGAGCCGCGATCCGCGACAGTGGCGATCCGCTTCCGGCAGAGACTCTGGCGGCGTGCCGCGAGTCTGACGGCGTCCTGAAGGCGCCGATCGGCGGCCCGGAGTTCGACGTGGCAGAGGTGCGTCCCGAGCAGGGCATGCTCAGGCTGCGCTCGGGTCTCGACGTCTACGCGAACCTGCGGCCCGCGCGGGACGGCAGGATCGATCTGCTGATCGTCCGAGAGCTCGTAGGCGGGCTCTACTACGGAGCCCGTGGCGTCAGGGAAGACGGGACGGTCTTCGACACCCTCGAGTACCACCCGCGCGAGGTGGAGCGGATCGCGCGGCGCGCCTTCGATCTGGCCCGGTCGCGGCGCGGGCGGCTCACGTCCGTCGACAAGGCGAACGTGCTCGACACCTCGCGGATGTGGAGGCGGGTGGTGGGTGAGGTCGCCGCCGGTTACCCGGACGTGAAGGTGGAGCACCTGCTGGTCGACAATGCGGCGATGCAGCTCGCGAGCAGGCCGGAGCAGTTCGACGTCCTCGTCATGGAGAACATGTTCGGAGACATCCTGAGCGACCTGGCCGCTGCCGTGACCGGGGGGCTCGGGCTCGCGCCCTCCGCCAGCCTCGGAGACAGCGGGCCCGGGATCTTCGAGCCCGTGCACGGGTCCGCGCCCGACATCGCCGGCAGCGGCACAGCCAATCCGGCCGCCATGCTCCGCTCGACGGCGCTGCTCCTGGAGCACGGTCTCGCTCGGCCCGAGGCGGCGCGTCGCCTGGAGGCGGCCGTCGAGGAGGCGATGCGCGTCCGCCCGACGGCCGATCTCGGCGGCACTGCGACGACAGTCGAGTTCGGTGGCGCCGTACTCGAGCAGCTCGGTCCATGAAAGGGCTCCAGGCCTGGCTCCGCGAGAGCGCCGAACGGGCAAGCCCGCGGACTGCGCTTCTCTTCTCGCTCGTTCTTGTGCTCGTCGTCGTCTGGCTCGTTTCGCTCGTCCTCCAGGGCTCGGCGGGCTGAGCGGGTGCTTCTGGACGGAGCCGTTGTCCGCGTCCAAATTGCCACATACGGTGCGAATCGCGTGCGGAAAGCCGCGCTACGCTGACCGCAGGGGGTAACTGAGGGGGGTCCCCCGGGGGTACAAGAAGCGCGGGGCTACGGGAGAGCCGTCGTGGCGAACGGCGCCGGGTGCTTCTGTTCGTACGCGACGATCTCGGCTTCGTGCGTCAGGGCTCGCGCGATGTCGTCCAGGCCGTGCAGCAGGCAGTGCCGCTGGAAGTCGTCGAACTCGAACGGCACGACGAGGTCCCGCGGGGCGGTGATCGTCTTCGCCTCGAGATCGACAGTCAGCTCGCCGCCGCCGGCGACGGCGCCCATGAGCGCCTTCATCTGCTCCGGTGGCAGAGAGACCGGGACGAGCCCGATCTTGACGCAGTTCGAGCTGAAGATGTCTGCGAACGACGGCGCCACCACGACCTCGAACCCGTAGTCCTGAAGCGCCCAGGGGGCATGCTCGCGCGAGGAGCCGCAGCCGAAGTTCCTGCCTGCGAGCAGGATCCTCGCGCCCCTCGCCTCGGGCCGGTTCAACTCGAAGTGTGGATCCTTCGCCCAGTCGTAGAAGAGGAACTCGCCAAAGCCCGATCGCTCGATGCGCTTCAGGAGCTGCTTCGGGACGATCTGGTCCGTGTCGACGTCCGCGCGATCGAGCACGGCGGCAGGAGCCGTCACCGAGCGAAACGCCCTCATCGCGCCGCCGCCAGGTCGCGGATGTCGACGAAGTGCCCCTCGAGCGCCGCCGCCGCCGCGAGCGCCGGGGAGACCAAATGCGTGCGCCCGCCGCGTCCCTGCCTGCCCTCGAAGTTCCGGTTGGAAGTCGAGGCGCACCGCTCACCTGTAGCTAAGACGTCCGGGTTCATCCCGATGCACATGGAGCACCCCGCGCGGCGCCATTCGAACCCGGCTGCCTCGAAGCCCCGGTCGAGCCCCTCGTCCTCGGCCTGCCGCTTCACGCCGGCCGAC
>JBPCPR010000071.1:0-2970 GCA_050998925.1 Gaiellaceae bacterium | reverse complement strand
ACCGTGCTCCGGCCCGAGCTGGACGGGCCGCTGCCGGTCTTCGTCCTCGACCGGTACGAGGGCATGGAGCCGGCGTTTCTGCAGGATCTGACCTGGGCGGAGCGCCGCGACTTCGTGGAGCGAAACGCCGCCGCGGTCCGGCAGCGCCTTCCCGCCGACTTCCTGCTCACGAACCACGTGCTGCTCGGGGCGCCGGTCGGCGTCGCGGCAGGCATGCCGTTCTCCGTCAAGGCCCACGGCTCCGAGCTCGAGTTCTCGATCCGCGGCAACGACGAGCTGTCCGGGTGGGCGCGGGAGTCCCTCGACCGGGCGGAGACGGTCTTCGCGGGCTCGGAGCACATCCGCGGCGTCCTCGAGGAGGTCGTCGGGCCCGGGGAGTACCTGGAGCGCGTGCAGGTCGTCCCGCCGGGCGTCGACGTCGAGGAGCTCGTTCCGGCCGACCGCGAGACGGAGTTCCGGGCGCTCGTCGAGGAGGCCCGGCGGGATCCGCCGAACCCGAAGGGCGAGGGCGAGCGGCTGCCCGACCCCGGGAACGCCGAGCGCCTGGCTGCGTTTCTCGCGGGCGCCGAGCCGACGGTGGTCTACGTGGGGAAGCTGTCGGAGGAGAAGGGCGTCACGCTCCTGCTCCAAGCCCTCGAGGATGTGGAGGCCCGCGCGGTGATCGTCGGCTTTGGGCCGGCTCGGGCCGAGCTCGAAGCCGCGGCCGGTGACCGCGTGCTCTTTACCGGGCCGCTCGAGCACCGACATCTCAGGCACCTCTGGGCGTTCGCGGACGTGAGCGTGACGCCGTCGATCTTCCCCGAGGCCTTCGGGATGGTGGCGGCGGAGGCAGCGGCGTGCGGCTCGCCGCCTCTGGTCGCCCGGCATTCTGGTCTCGCCGAGATCGCAGCCGGGATCGAAGCGGAGTACCCGCCCGAGCACCGCCTGCTCGCAAGCTTTCGGCCGGGCGATGCAATGGATCTGGCGGCGAAGCTCAAAGCGCTGCTGGCGCTCTCGCCGGACGAGCGCCGCCGGCTCGGCGAGGCCGCCAGGCGTGCCGTCGTCCGGCACTGGAGCTGGGAGCGCGTGGCGGCTCTGCTACTTTCGCGCGAATGGGAGACGCCCAGCGCCTGAGCCCGGACGAGCAGCTTCGCTCTGCCCGGGAGGGATTCGAGGAGGGTCGAGACTTCACGGTCGCCGTCGAGGAGGAGTTCGCTGTCCTCGATCCGCGTACGCTCGGCCTCGTCAACCGATTCGAGGAGCTCCAGGCCGCAGTGGCCGGTACCGAGCTCGAGCCGCACTTCGTCGGTGAGCTGATCGCCTCCGAGGCCGAGGTGAGGACGGGCCGGTGCGAGAACTTCGCCGAGGCGGCCGCGGCCATGGCGGAGCGCCGTAAGCAGCTCCTCGAGCTCGCCGGCGGGCTCGATGTCGGCCTCTGCGCGGTCGGCACGCACCCCTGGAGCCTGTGGCAGGAGCAGCGCATCATCGACACGCCGCACTACCGGCGAAACGACGAGATCCTCCGCTACGTCGTCTGGCGGAACAACAGCTTCGGCCTTCACGTCCACGTCGGGATCCGAGGCGCCGACCGGGCGATCCGCGTCACGAACGCGCTCCGCGGCTACCTGCCCGACCTCCTGGCGCTCTCGGGCAGCTCGCCCTTCGTGGAGGGCGTCTTCACCCATCTGCACTCGGCGCGCACGCAGATCTTCACCCGCATGTTTCCGCGTTGCGGCGTCCCAGACGTGTTCGCGGACTGGGGCGAGTACGAGCGCTACGTCCGATTCCTGTACGACACGGGGTCGATCACCGAGCACACGCAGCTCTGGTGGAGCGTCCGTCCGCACCTCGCCTTTCCGACCGTCGAGATCCGGATCTGCGACGGGCAGCCGACTCTGGAGGAGGCGCAGTCGCTCTCGGCGCTCATGTATGCGCTGACGGCGAGGATCGCACGCGCTCTGGACGAGGACGAGCCGCTTCCCGACCATCCACCGCGCCTGATCGAGGAGAACTTCTGGCGCGCGATCCGCCACGGGCTCTCGGGTGAGCTGATTGACCTCGTAACCGGTGAGGTGCGCCCGGCCCGCGAGGCGTTGGTCCAGCTCGTCGAATGGGTCGCGCCCGTCGCGGAGGAGCTCGGGTGCGCCGCGTTGCTTCGAGTGCCGGCCGAGAACGCGGCCGAGCGGCAGATAGCTCGCCACGAGGCGGGGGAGAGCATGGAGTCGATCTATGCTGAGGAGGTGCTGGAGGCCGTCCGTGTCTGAGCAGAGCACACCCGAGGAGCAGGAGCGGATCGCCCGCGAGGTCGCGGAGCAGCTCCGCAAGCTCCGCGTAGAGGACGTGCCCATCCAGAGCCTGATCACGACCTCGTCGATCGGCTAACAGCGGCTCGGCTCGACCGAGGACACGCTCGAGAGTCGCGATCTCGAGCAGACGCGGCTTGCGATCGAGACGATGCGGGCGGTGACGCCGATCCTCGGCCAGTTCGTCCCGGCAGAGCTCATCCGCGACTTCGACCAGTCGGTCGCTAGCCTCCAGCTCGCGTACGCGCAGGCCGCCGCCGAGAGCGCCCCCGTAGACGACAGCACCCAGACCTAGCGACGCCGCCCGCGGCCGGGATTGTGATAAGAATGCGCGCCGTCGCAACCTGGCTTGAAACGGAGCATTGCGCGCTCTCAGGCGGAGCCGGGACGACCTACTTTGTGAAACCGAAAGGCGGGTAAGTGAGCGGATTCTTTCAGGATCACAGCGTGCTCTTCGCGCTCATCTGCGCGGGGTTCGGCATCGGTTGGGGGGTCTGGTTGACGGTTCGCCTCCTCGCGCTGCCCGAAGGCTCCGAGCGGATGAAGGAGATAGCGTTCGCCGTGCAGCAGGGCGCGGCAGCTTACCTGCGCCGGCAGTACCTGACCATCGGCGTCGTGGCCGTCGTAATGTTCCTCGGCATCGGCCTATGGAACGATCTCGGCTGGGGCACCGCATTCGGCTTCCTGA
>JBPCPR010000279.1:0-6267 GCA_050998925.1 Gaiellaceae bacterium | reverse complement strand
CTTCCGGACGGCAAGATCGTGGTGACCCCGAACGGCGTCGACCCTGCCTTCGGGCCGGACGGTCCGAAGGCGGACGGGAGTGCCTATGCGCTCTGCGTCGGCGCCCTGGAGTCCCGTAAAGATCCCGTCGCCGCGGTCGAGGCGGTCGCACTCCTCCCGGCGCTCCGGCTCGTGCTCGCCGGCCCCGACCGCGGCGGCGGTGCGGCCGTGCGGGAGGCGGTCGGGCGCCTCGGGCTCGGAGACAGGGTCGACCTGCTCGGCTACGTCGACCAGGAGCGCCTGGCGGCGCTCTACCGCGGGGCGGCCTGCCTCGTCTTTCCCTCGCGCTACGAGGGCTTCGGCCTGCCGCTCGTCGAGGCGATGGCCTGCGGCGCGCCCGTCGTCGCGGCGCGGAGCGGCGCCCTGCCCGAGGTCGCCGGCGACGCCGCGGTGCTCGTCGAGCCCGGAAGCCCCGCCGCGCTCGCCCGGGGCATCGAGGAGGCCCTGGCCGATCGCGGGCGGCTCGTGGCAGCCGGTCTCGAGCGCGCCCGGCGATTCAACTGGCGCACGACGGCCGAGCGCACGCTCGCCGTCTACCGTGAGCTCCTGTGAGCGTTGCGGCCGTCGTCGTCTTCGCCCCGGGTTGCCCCGACCCCGGCCCCTGCCTCGAGACGCTGCTCCCGCAGACGGACGAGGTCGTGCTGATCGCAAACCCGCCGGGCGCTCCCCCGGTTCCGGCCGGCGTCCGTGTCCTCGAGAACCACGACCGGCCCGGCTTCGGAGCGAACGCCAACCGCGGTATCGCATCGACCAACACCGAATTCATCGCCGTCTCGAACCCGGATACGCGAGTCGCCCCGGACGCGATCGCCATCCTCGCCGAGTTCGCCGGCTCGCATCCTCGCTGCGGCATCTCGGGGCCGCAGATGTCCTACGCCGACGGCGCCTGGCAGCCGACCCGACGGAGGTTTCCCACCGTCTCGGGCACACTCGTTCGCCGGACTCCGCTCCGCTCGCTCTTCCCGCCGCTCGAGCGCCAGCGCGCCCACTACCACCTGGACGAGCGGCCGACCGGGCCGGTCGAGGCCGACTGGCTGCTCGGCGCCTTTCTCTTCCTCCGCCGCGAGATGATGGACGAGCTCGGCGGCTTCGACGAGTGCTTCCACCTCTACGGCGAGGACATCGATCTCGCCTACCGGGCGGCCAAGGCCGGCTGGGAGCGCTGGTACGTCCCCGCCGCCCACGTGACGCACGACTACGCGGCGGCGATCGACCGGGGGTTCTTCACCCGGCGGACGCTCTGGCACCTGCGTTCGATGGCCCGCTTCGTCCGGAAGCATCCCGAGCGCCTGCGGGCCCTGTGACGGAGCCGCTGGTACGATCGGACGCCGTGAGCGGCACGGTCGCAGTTCAGGGGACCGCGGCTCGCCGCCGGCTGTTCCGACTGAGTCAGTACCGCGATCTGTTCGACAGCCTGCTCCGCCGCGAGCTCAGGGTGAAGTACAAAGGCTCGACCTTCGGAGTCCTCTGGACCTACCTGTACCCGCTCTTCATGATGGGGGTCTACACGCTGGTCTTCTCCATCCTCTGGAAGGCCGTCGACGTCGTTCACTACCCGCTCTTCGTCCTCACCGGGCTCGCCGTGTGGGCGTTCTTCCAGGCAGTCGTCCAGGGTGGGGCGTCTTCGCTCGTCGCCAACGCCCAGCTGATCAAGAAGGTGTGGTTCCCGAGGGAGGTCATCCCTGCCGCAACGGTCCTCGCGCAGGTGGTGTCGGCAGCGGTCATGTTCGCGATCGTCGTGCCGGCGAACCTGATCGTGTCTCCCGAGACGGCCCGCACCGCCCTCCTCGCGATCCCGATCTTCGCCGGCGTCGTCTGCCTGGCGCTAGGGCTGGCCTGCCTCCTCGCGACGGCCAACGTCTTCTTCCGGGACGTCGAGCACCTGTTGGGAGTTCTCTTCCTGCCCTGGTTCTTCCTCACCCCGGTCTTCTACGGCCTGGAGCAGCTGCCCGGCGCAGCCGGCCACCCGCTGCTCGTCGAGATCCTCCGGTACGGAAACCCGGTCACGCCCTATGTCGAAGGCATCAAGTCGACCCTCTTCGTCGGAGCCGTCCCGGGCCCGGGGGCTCTCGCCTACATCTTCCTCGTCGGCCCCACGGTCGCGGTCATAGGCCTCTGGGCTCTCCAGCGCTTCGAGGATCAGATGGCGGTCGAGCTTTGATCGAGGCTCCTGAGACGCTTCGCCCGGGCTCAATCAGCGCGCGGAACCTGGGCAGGCGCTTCAAGCTCCGCTCCGACGAGGCGCGCTCCCTGAAGCAGGTCCTCCTCCGGCAGCACGGGCAGAGGACGCGCGAGATCTGGGCGCTCAGGAACGTGACCTTCGAGGTGCACCCGGGCGAGACGTTCGGCGTCGTAGGCCAGAACGGCTCCGGCAAATCGACTTTGCTGAAGCTCCTCGCGGGCATCTTCGCGCCGAGCGAGGGGGAGCTCACGGCCAGCGGCACGGTCGGCTCGCTGCTCGAGGTCGGAGCCGGCTTCCATCCGGAATTCTCCGGCGTCGAGAACGTCTACATGAACGCGGCCGTGCACGGGCTGGGCCGCCACTACGTGGACGAGCACATGGACGAGATCCTCGGGTTTGCCGAGATCGGCGACTACGCTCACATGCCGGTGAAGACGTACTCGTCGGGCATGTTCCTCCGGCTCGGGTTCTCGGTGGCCATCCACGTGAAGCCGGACATCCTCTTGGTGGACGAGGCCCTGGCCGTCGGGGACGAGGCATTCCAGCAGAAATGCTTCGCGTGGATCGAAAGCTTCCAGCGCGCGGGCGGGACTATCGTCTTCATCTCCCACGACGCGGCCGCCGTCACGAGGCTCTGCACCCGGGCGATCCTGCTCGTCGCCGGCCAGATCGTGGCCGCCGGCTCCGCGGAGGAGGTCCTCCAGGCCTATCGCCAGCAGCTTCAGGCCGATTCCGGGCCTGTGCGGCTCGGCAGCAACCGGGAGGCGGCTGCCCACCCCGCCGATCTTGCTCGCGAAGCGAGCGGCTCCTAGGCCTACGCACAGCCCGCGGCGGGAAGCTCCTCCGGCCGCCCGACCAAGAGCGCCTGGGGCTGAGTCAGGGCGAGCGGCTCCGCAGCATCCGGGGTCACGCCGAGGACCGCGTCGTAGTGGAACCGGCGGCTCTCGAGCAGAGCGCCCAGGGCGTCCGCCGGGAAGGCTTCGATGCCGCGTGCAGCGAGATCGACGGAGCTGTCCTCCCTCGTTCCAACCGCTGTGACTCGTGCTCCGGGACAGAGCTCGAGAGCCTGGAGAGCGGCCTCATGGCCCGCGAGGACGAGGATCCGGCAGGAAGCCGGCGCGTCCCGGGAGGCCGCGAGGCGGCGCTCGGACGCCGCCAAGGGCGAGTAGGGGCGCGACCGGAGCACGCCGCGCCAGCGCTCCTCGAAGATGCCACGGTTCCGGCGGGCCTGCTCCCCGAGGGTGGCCGCCGTTCCCGAGGCACCGCCCACATGGACCACGACCGAGCGAGGCTCGTACACCGAGCGCCAGCCGTCCGCCGCAAGCGTCACGCCGAGGTCCGCGTCCTCGAAGTAGGCCCTCCCGAAGGCGGCGTCGAAGCCGCCGACCGAGTCGAAGGCCGAACGCCTGACGAGGAGACAGGCGCCAGAGAGGTAGTCGACGACGCGCCGGAAGCCGTACTCGGGCCGGTCGGGCCGGTCGCGTTCGCCGTACATGGTGGTGGAGCCGGAATTCGCGAGGAGAGCTCCCGCGAGCTGGAGCCGCTCGTCCGGATAGAGGATCAGGGGACCGCAGGTGCCGACGCGCTTGTCCTCTTCCAACACTTCCATGAGGGGCCCGGCCCAGCCCGCTCGCACGTAGACGTCGGGATTCATGAAGAGGATGTGGCGCCCACGGGCCCAGAGCGCACCCTGGTTGCACGCCGCCGCGAAACCCCTGTTCTCGACGTTCGTGACCACGGTCGCACCCGCGACCCAGTCCAGGGCAGGCCGGGTGCGCTCGGGATCGTTGTCGACAATGACGAGCTCATACGGCACGTCGGTGTGCTTCGCGAGCGCTTCGAGTGCCACCCGTATCACCTCGACGTCGTCGCCGAAGGTGACGACGACCACCGAGATCAACGGCCGCTCGCTCGCCGGAAAAGCAAGGGTCTTCATCGCCGCGAGACCCTGCGGGCAAGCGCGCGAGCGAGCCGGCGGTAGCGGGGCTGCCGGTCGAGCTCTGCGCGGAGAGCAACGTTCTCGCGAGTGGCCGCCTCGGCTTCCAGGCGTGCAGCTGCCAGCGCCGAGTCGAGGCGCTCGAGCTCGTTCTGGAGGCCCGCTGCCTGCTCCACCCCGGCGCGATCGGCGCCGCTCCGGCCCTCGAGGCCCTCGATGATCTCGACGAGGCGAAGCCGTTCTTCAATGAGGCGCTCTCCCCGGGCAGCGAAGGCCTGCTCGATCGACTCCCGTCGCGCCTCGGAGACGGCGAGTGTCCGGCTCAAGGACTTCGCGTCTGTGTCCCCGTCCCCCTCGACTCGCGCGCTCCACGAGCGCTCGGCAAGCTCCGCGATCGCATCGAAATGCGCGTCGATGGAACGCTCGAGCGACGGCCGCAGCCCCGGCTCCGCAGGAGCCTCCTCGGCGAGGAGGCTGCGAAGTGCAGGCTCGAGCGCGGCCGCTTCACGGACCAGTGAGCCCTTGCGTCCGACGAGGTCTACGAAGCCGTCCAGCTTGGAGTATCCGGCCAGGTTCAGGAGGAGAAAAGGAACGTCATAGGCACGTGCGGTGACGGCGCCGTGCAGGGAGAGGCCCGCGTAGGCGCGCGCGTGCGCGATCGCGGTCGCGACGTCCGCGAGGGACACCGCCCCTGGCATGCGGTAGACCTCTCCAGGCAGAAGTGCCGCCACGGCGTCGGCGAACTCGGCGTCGTCATGGCAGGGACCTGTCTCGACCAGGACCGTCGGGACGTCCTTGCCCTCGAGTGCAGACTCGACCGCGTGCGCGACCTCGGGCGCATCTCGGCTGATCCAGGCGCTTCCCTGCACGACGAGCGGCCGGCCTTCCGCCGGATACCAGCCCATGGCGCTCAGGAACCGAAGGCGCCGCTCCAGGACCTGGCGGGAGAAGAGGCGATGGAGCAGGAGAACGGTATCGGGAACCACGTGGACTTCCCGGTCCGTGCCGGTCTCGAGCAGGCGGGCGCGGGAGGTTTCGTCGCGGACGCTCACGTACGCCTTCGAGGAGAGAGCGCGGCGCACCCGCTCGGCGTCGTCGCCCTCGAAGGCGAACGGGACTCCGACCGCGTTCCAGACGACCGGGCAGAGGCGTTCGCGTTCCGCCCCGAGGCCGTCGACGAACCAGCCGCTCGGGGCGAGCTCCGTCGCCTCGGCGGGGGCCAAGCCGTAGTACGAGCCGTACACGTCGTCCCTCAGGTGGGCGATCTCTCCTCCGCCCACGGCGAACAGGTCGAGATCGCCTGCGATCTGGCTCCGGCGAACGGAGTCGGGGCGGCCCAGCGGCAGCGCCGGCCGCCCCCCATCCATGGCAACGGGGTGCAGGTGGCCGAGGGGCCCATACGACCTGATGTCGGCGAGGGGAAGGCGCCTGGAGATCTCCAGCTCGAAGATCCGCGGAAACAGAAGGTCGCCGTAGTTGGCGAGGTCGAAGGTCCCGCACACGCCGACACGGGGCCCGAGCCGGGGCGCGGTCACGCCGCTCGTCCGGCCCGGACGTCCATGCCGACCAGGATTCCGTAGAGCTCTTGCGCCGCCCGCGAGAAGGAGCGCGCGGCGGCGTACTCCTGCCCCGCCTGCTCGAGCGCGAGTCGGCGCTGCCCGTCTGCGAGGAGCCCGTCGATGACCCGGGCCAGCTCGGGAGGGTCGACGTCGACGTCCACCTTGACGACACAGTCGTCAGGAAGCTCCGCGGCGGATCCGAGTGCCGTCACGATCGTCGGCACGCCCGCCGAGAGGCAGTGGGCCACGGTGGCCGACGACTCGCCGTTCGACGCTGCGCGGAGCTGCACGGCCACCGAGGTGCGCGCGATCGCCGCATGGAACTCCTCCTCGGCGACCGCGCCCGTCACGTCCACCTGCCCGCCGACCCCGAGGGAGCGGGCGAGACCCTGATAGCGCTTTCGCTCACCCCTTCCGAGCAGCGGTCCGACGACCTGGAGCCGCGCGTCCGGGCGACTCCGCGCGACCTTGGCAAAGGCCAGGATCACCTTCTCCGTCTGCTTGACGGGGGCGATGACTCCGAACGTCGAGACGACCGAGCCGTCCCTGAC
>JBPCPR010000213.1:0-7187 GCA_050998925.1 Gaiellaceae bacterium | reverse complement strand
ATCGGCGACCACGCGGTCGACATCGGCGAGCAGACCGCTTTCCTCGTCACGGGCGAGTTCCGCGAGTTCACGGACGCATCGCACCCGGACGGCGGGTCGAACGGCCGCCACAGCTAGCAGCTAAGCGGCCTGGGGCGCGAGGCGCCGCGTCTGGATCGAGCGGGCCCAGAACGCGGCCGACGCGATCGCCGACGCCAGCATGAAGACCAGAACAGTGCCACCAGGGAGGCGCGTGAGACCTTCCATTGCCGCGCCCACGAGTCCGGCACAGGGGATCGTCATGAGCCAGGCGAGCAGGATGTTCCCGGCCACACCCCAGCGGACAGCCGAGAGCCGGCGGCTCGCTCCAGCCCCGAGGACGGCCCCGCTGATCGTGTGCGTCGTCGACACGGGGAACCCATAATGCGCTGTGGCCCAGAGGACGGCTGCGGTCGACGTCTCCGCCGCGAAGCCCTGGGGCGGCTCGAGCTTGGCGACCCGCTGCCCGAGCGTCCGGATGATCCGCCATCCGCCCGCGTAGGTGCCTGCCGCCATAGCGAGCGCCGCGCTCACCATCACCCACAGCGGGACGTCGAACCCCTCGGCCGAGAGGTTTCCCGAGGCGATCAGCGCGAGCGTGATGATCCCCATCGTCTTCTGCGCATCGTTCGTTCCGTGCGTGAAGGCCACGAACCCGGCCGAGACGATCTGAAGGCGCCGGAAGACTCGATTCACCGTTCCCGGAGCCCTACGCCGCACGATCCAGAGGATCGCCAGCATGAGGACGGCAGCGCCGACGAGACCCAGGAACGGCGCTGCGAGCGATGGAATCAGGACCTTTTCCCTGAGTCCGCCCCACTGAACGACGTCGAAGCCGACGGCGGCGATCGCCGAGCCGGCGACGCCGCCGATCAGCGCGTGGCTCGAGCTCGACGGCAGACCCAGGTACCAGGTGACGAGATTCCAGGTGATCGCGCCAACCAGGCCGGCAAGAACCACCTCGAGTGTGATCACGTCATGGACGACGATCCCCTTCTCCACCGTCGCCGCGACCTCGAGGGAGACGAACGCGCCCGCGAAGTTCAGGATCGCGGCCCCGAGCACCGCGAGGCGGGGAGAGATGGCGCGGGTCGAGACCGTCGTCGCGATCGCGTTCGCAGTGTCGTGGAAGCCGTTGGTGAAATCGAAGAAGAGCGCCACCACGACGACTGCGACGAGCGTGAGATCCATGGAGTCGCTTGGGCTATGCGTTCTTGACGAGGACGTTTCCGACGACGTTCGCAGCCGACTCCGCGGCATCGAGTGCGGTTTCGAGCGCCTCGTAGATGTCCTTCCAGCGGATCACGATTAGCGGATCGATGCGGGCGTCCTGGAAGAGAGCGGCGATGGCGTCGCGAACGACCCGGTCACCCTCGTCCTCCAGGGCCTTCAGCTCGACGAGCGTGTCCTGCACGCCGCGCCGCCCCTTGAGGCCGTCGAGGGCACGCGAAAGGCAGTCAACGGCGCCGACGAGGATCCGGCACTGGTCGATCGCCTGCTTGGCGGGCTGCTCGATGTGGTACAGCTCGAGCAGGTCGGTCGCCTCCTCGATGTTGTCGACCACGTCGTCGATCGCCGTCGCAAGCTGGAAGATGTCCTCCCGGTCGAACGGCGTCACGTACTGGGTGTTCAGGAGCTGGATCAGATCGCGGGTGATCTGGTCGCCCTGG
Organism: Gaiellaceae bacterium; assembly: GCA_050998925.1. Classification (GTDB taxonomy): domain Bacteria; phylum Actinomycetota; class Thermoleophilia; order Gaiellales; family Gaiellaceae; genus DASQGA01. Next base: position 5,499 of record JBPCPR010000213.1, on the reverse strand, counting down.
GTCTCGATCTTCTTTACGTCGGCCTGCGTCACCGAGGTGTTCGGATACTCGCGAAACCGCGTCTGGGCAAGCCGGGCCGCCTCGAGCGCGTTCTGGCCGGCACGCGAGAAGAGATCGTAGAACTCGGTCGTGCGGGGGACGAGGGCGAGCTTCACGGCGCGGGAATGCTACACGGCCGCCAGACCGACACATTCTCGAACCCTCACTCGCCCTCGCCGAAGGTGATCAGGGCTCCCACCTCGTCCCGGTCGAGCTCCTCGATCGCCTCCTCGACGACGGCGATGCAGGCCCGCAGGTCCGCCTGGAGCTCCTCGCGCGAGCGGGAGAACGACGCGCCCTCCTCGGCGAAGTGCAGGAGGCGGTTCGCGGCGACCACCGACGCGTAGCGGCTCCACTCGACCAGGGCGATGTCGTTCCCGTCCGCACCGCGAAGCGTCGGGAGCTCGGTCGGGTCGGGGATTTCCGGGTCGGGTGTGTAGAACGAGGCGACGGCGGTAATCCGCTCGCCCCGCTCTTCGAGACGGGTGGCGCGGTGCAGCACCCGGTGCCCCTGCTGGAAGACGGCCCAGCCCGGGCCCGGAAACTCGACCGAGACGACCCGCTCGCGCGGAAGCCCCGCGCCGGCCAGGAGCAGGTCTCTTCCTTCCTCCACCGGGCCCAGGAAGTACTCGAAGCGACCACCCTTGAGCGGTCGGGGGTCCGAGACCATGAGGACGTAGTCGAAGGAGACCGCGTCACAGTGCCACTGGTCGACGTTCTTGCCGACCTCGTCCGGCGCGTAGTTCACGTGCATCGCGTGGTGGCTGACCGGGTGCGGCTCGACCGGCGCCTGGGCGAGCCCACGCAGGAACTCGAGTAGGTCGGGGTCGGACGAGAGGCCATGGAGAAACGCGGAGCGGTAGACGCCGCCGCGGGAGCACTTCGCGATCCGGTTGTTCCCGCGCGCGAAGCCCTCGAGCTCCGAGCAGACGGCGTGCATGATCCGAACCCCTTCGTCGCTCAGGAAACGGAACGGCGTCGTGATGGCGACGGGCGAGAGCGCGGTTGGCCCTGCCGCGCCTGGGCCGAGCTCGTCCAGCATGAGGACTCGCTCGGGGGGGATGAGCTCGAGGTAGCAGGGATCCCAGGCTACGTCCGAGGCGAGTCGCTCGTATCCGGGTGGGGCGGCGATGGTCATCGTGTCCTCCTTCGGGGTGGAAGACGGCGACGGACGAGCACGGCCCGCCCGACGACGTCGGGTCGAGAGCCGGCGGGCGCAGGTTCAGCGAACCTACGTGTACGTGTGGGCCCGCCGGCCCTGCGCGTGGCCGTGATGGTGCTGCGCAAAAGAAGCTCGGCGGATCACAGGCACTACGGTAGCCGGAGCGAGCGCGGACAGCAAGCGGAGCTTGCGCTCTGATACCCCCCTGAGGTATAGTTCAGCCCTATGACCACCACACACGAACCTGAGCTCGTCCGCCTCGACATCGAGGGCATGACCTGCGCCTCCTGCGTCTCCCGAGTCGAGAAGAGCTTGAACAAGCTCGGCGGCGTCGAGGCGAGCGTCAACCTCGCGACGGAGGAGGCATCCGTGAGCTTCGATCCGGCCCGGGTCGCGCCCGAAGACCTCGTCCGGACCGTCGAAGAGATCGGCTATCGCGCAGCATTCCCCCGCACGACTGCCGACGCGGGACGGGCGGACACATCTGTCGCGGCCCAGCGCGCCGTTCGCCAGCGGCTGGTGGGCGCTGCGCTGCTCGCGGCTCCGCTGACGCTCCTCTCCATGATCTCGCCGCTCCAGTTCTCGGGCTGGGAGTGGGTGGGCCTCGCTCTCGCCACTCCCGTCGTCCTCTGGGCCGGCTGGCCGTTCCACGGGGCCGCGGCACTCAATCTGCGTCACGGCGTGGCGACCATGGACACGCTCATCTCGCTCGGCACGCTAGCCGCGTGGGGTTGGTCGACGGTCGTCGTCCTCGCCGCACTCGAGGCGGACGTCTACTTCGAGGTCGCGGGCGTCATCACCACCCTGATCCTGCTCGGACGCTTCCTCGAGGCGCGGGCGCGCCGTCGCTCCGGCGAGGCGATCCGCGCTCTGTTCGAACTCGGCGCCAAGGAGGCGCGCGTCCTGCGCGACGGCGAGGAGGTCCTCGTCCCGATCGAGGCTCTGCGCCCCGATGATCGCTTCGTCGTCTGCCCGGGGGAGAGGATCGCCGCGGACGGCGTCGTCGAGGAGGAAGACTCGGCGATCGACCAGTCCATGCTGACCGGCGAATCCCTGCCGGTCGAGGTGGCGCCAGGCGCCGAGGTCGCGGGCGGGACCATCAACTCGTATGGCCGACTCGTCGTCCGCGCCACGAAGGTGGGCGCCGAGACGGCGCTCGCGCAGATCGCCCGGCTCGTGGCCGAGGCGCAGGCGGGCAAGGCGCCGATCCAGCGCCTCGTCGACCGCGTCTCCGGCGTCTTCGTCCCGATCGTCCTCGCGCTCGCGCTCGCGACCCTCGCCGGCTGGCTCGTCGCGACCGGAGACGTTTCCGCAGCCTTTACCGCCGCGGTCGCCGTCCTCATCATCGCCTGCCCCTGCGCCCTCGGGCTTGCAACGCCGACTGCGCTCATGGTCGGAACGGGGCGGGGAGCCCAGCTCGGGATCCTCATCAAAGGCCCAGAGGTACTCGAACAGACACGCCGCGTCGGGACGATCGTCCTCGACAAGACCGGCACCGTTACGGAGGGCAAGATGGAGCTGGTCGACGTGGCGCCGCTGAACGGCGCCGGCCGGACCGAGGCCCTGCGGCTCGCGGGCGCAGTCGAGGCCGCGAGCGAGCATCCCATCGCGCGGGCGATCGTCCGCGCCGCGCGTGCTGAGGTCGGCAGACTCCCCGACGTCGACAGCTTCCGAAACCTCCCGGGCGTCGGCGTCCGCGGCGTCGTCGACGGCGTCGAGGTCGAGGTCGCCCGACGCGACGGCGCGATCACGGTTGCGTGGGGCGGGGCGCCGCGCGCGAGACTTGTCGTCCGCGACACCGTGAAGGCGACCAGCGGCGAGGCGGTCCGTGAGCTGCGGGGGCTCGGCCTCACGACCGTGCTTCTGACCGGCGACAACGAGGAAACTGCGCGCCGCATCGCCGGCGAGGTCGGCATCGAGCGCGTCGTCGCAGAGGTCCTGCCCAACCAGAAGGCAGCCGAGATCCGCCGCCTCCAGGACTCGGGTGAGGTGGTCGCCATGGTCGGGGACGGCGTCAACGACGCGCCTGCACTCGCGCAGGCCGACCTCGGCCTAGCGATCGGCACCGGCACGGACGTCGCGATCGAGGCCTCGGACCTCACGCTCGTCTCGGGCGACCTGCGGGCGGCACCCGACGCGATCCGTCTCGCGCGGCGCACCCTGCGGACGATCAAGACGAACCTGTTCTGGGCCTTCGCCTACAACGTCGCCGCGATCCCGCTGGCGGTGGTCGGGCTCCTGAATCCGATCGTGGCCGCGGCCGCGATGGCGTTCTCGAGCGTCTTCGTCGTCACGAACTCGCTCCGGCTGCGACGCTTCCGGAGCCGGAGGGAAGCCGCGTGACCCACGGGTACACAGCCGAGAAAGAGGCGCTCGTCAAGCGCCTGCAGCGGATCGAAGGCCAGGTCCGCGGCATCGAGCGGATGCTCGAAGAGGACCGCTACTGCATCGACATCCTGACTCAGATCGGGGCCGTCTCGACCGCGCTCGAGAGCCTCGCCTTCCGGATCCTGGACGAGCACGTAGGCCATTGCGTCACGGGGGCTCTGAGCTCGGGCGATCCCGAGGTGGCGGCCGAGAAGAGCAAGGAGCTCCTCGAGGCTGTACACCGCTTCGCACGGACGAAATAGTTGGTCTAGGAGTGCCGAAGTACCTGACGGGGGGAGCCGTCCTGGGCGCGCTCTGCGTGCTCGTGCTCTCCGGGGAGATCCTGACGGGAGCTCTCCCAGCCGGCGTCGTGCTCGCGCTCGTGCTCGGCGACTACGCACGCTGGGAAGGCCGTGGCCGGCCGTGGCACGATTGGCCCGTGATCCTGCTGCTCCTCCCCGCCATCGCCGCCGCCGTCTGGATCGCGATCGGCGGCCTCGCAGTGGGCGTGGAGCGCACGGACGCAGCCCGACTCGCGTACGAGGTCGGGCCCGGCGTCGCCCTCGTCGGGCTCCTCTGCACCCTGGTCAGCTACCACGGGCGCCACCACCCCGACGAAGGTCGTTAAACGACTTCGGCCGCCCCAGGGCGGCCGAAGCGCTGTGGATGATTGGAACCCGGGACGCTTAGTGGTGGCCCTCATGCTCCTCGTCGGCGGGCGGCCCTGGTGCACAAACCTTGATCGGCAGGCGAGCCACGGCCGCACCCCAACCGTCCGATCCTTTCTCCCAGCCTCCACCGAGGAGGACGTGCACGCCGCTTGCAAGACCGACCGTCGAGAAGGTGAAGGAGCCCTTCGAGCCCGTCTTGTTCTCGGCAATGACGGTGCCTTTGGAGTTTCCATGCAGGTTCGGGTTGAGGTACAGGAAGGCGTGCGTTGCGCCCTTGGCCAAGGCGTATGTCACCGTGACCACGTCAGGGGCACAGGTATCTCGAAGCTGTGATGCCTGGAACCCTTTGCCTGTACCGATGTTCGAGTCCTTGAACGAGAAGTTCGTGTAACCGGTCGTTGCGTACCAACCGCGAGCCGTATAGCCGACCGGCGCACCGGTGCGGTTGAGGTATGCATGCCAGGCACCCGACTGGTACTGGCGCTTTCCGAAGGGAGAGGTTGTGTCGGCTGTAAAGCGGTTCTCCCGCTTGCCTGTGAACGCCTGCCAGGAGCTGACTGTCGAGGCTGGAATCGGAATCGAACCCGCGAGCTGCTCGTCCTCCGCGGTGATGGCTCGGTCAGAGACAGCAGGGTCTCTCGGGCAGCAGAGCCGAACTGAAAGGCCCCACCCCGTACCTGCCGACCGGTCCCGCCCGCTCCATTGTGGTACTGGGCGTAGTGCGGCCACGAGTAGCCGCCGCTCGAAGGGAGTAGCAGGCGCTCCCCCATCGGGAACGGGACCATCAGGTGGACGTGTGTTGACCGGAATGCTGCATCGGCCGGGGGTTCCGCCGGAACCCCGCTGGTCGTCTTGACGTCCAGCCACCACCCCTGGGTCTCCGCGCAAACACGCGGCTCCGGGAACGAAAGAGCGGCCAGTGGGGGGCACAGCCGAAGGCCGGCGTATCGCCCGCTGGAAGTGCGACGGAGGCTTGGGCACCCGCTGGAAATGCGAAGGCAAGAGCACATGGAACTACGGTGAACAGAAGCTTTCTCAAACTGAGACCTTTCTTCTCACGCGCGCTGAGGACGGGCTACGGAACCCCTCGAGCGCGTTGCGGCGTGAATGAGCGCGGGCCTCTGGGGTTTCCTTCCCATCGGGCCCGGTCCCCCGGAAACTGACCTCTATCCCTCGAAGAGAGTACGGAACGACTCCGGCCGCCCGAAGGCGGCCGGATCGAAGGGGCAGGGGAACCGGAAGGCTCTAGATCTCGCCTCG
>JBPCPR010000204.1:0-7015 GCA_050998925.1 Gaiellaceae bacterium | reverse complement strand
ACCGTGTAGTGCTTGCCGCGGTAGGTCTGGTAGCCGCCCTGCCAGAGGAGCCGGATTACCTCGACGGCCTCCTCGAGCAGCTCGAGTCGCTCGTCGGGCGCCGGCCAGTGGTCGCCGAGGATGTGCTCGTTGAGGTTCTCGCCGGTGCCGACGCCGAGGAAGAACCGGCCAGGCATCATCGCGGCCGAAGTGGCGGCCGCGTGCGCCACGATCGCGGGATGGATCCGCATCGTCGGGCAGGTGACGCCAGTTCCGAGGCGGATCCGGTCCGTCGCCTGCGCAATTCCGCCGATCACGCTCCAGACGAAAGGGCTCTCGCCTTGGGCATCCACCCAGGGGTGGTAGTGATCAGAGATGAGCGCGTAGCCGAACCCGGCCTCCTCCGCGAGCGCGCCAAAGCGGACGAGGTCGTTCGGCGGATGCTCTTCCGACGAGAGCGCATATCCGATCTGCGGCATCGAGAGGTCGCTTCTAACCGGTGGAACGGTGCTGTAAACACCGAGATGCGATTGTCGATCTAACCGGAGACCGCGATCCGTCGTCACACCCAGTGACAGGCGGCTTTCGGCTACGACCCTGAGGGCCGATCGGGGCAGGCAAGCCCGAGTCGTTTTCCGAATCCTCGACAAGGTAGGGGCAGCGACGCATGCTGAAGATTCCGACCCGGGAATGGCTGAAGCACGGAATCGAGCTGCGGCATTTCGCCGCGCTCGAGGCGGTCGCGACCGGCTCCTCGTTCAGTCGTGCCGCCACCACGCTCGGCTACACGCAGTCTGCAGTCAGCCAACAGATCGCGGCGCTGGAGCGGATCGTTGGCCAGCAGCTCGTCCAGCGTCCGGGAGGCCAGAAGGCCGTGTCGCTGACCGAGGCCGGTCAGGTGCTGCTCAGGCACGCGCACGCGATCGGGTCCCGGATCGCCGCCGCGGAGGCGGACCTGGACGCGCTCGCGGCGGGGGCGATTGGAACGCTTCGCGTCGGGAGCTTCCAGAGCGCCGGCGCGCGAATCCTTCCGGAGGTGCTACGCAGGTTCCTGAACGATCATCCCGACGTCAGGATCGAGCTGACCGAGTCCGTGACGGACTTCGACCTGGTCGGCCGGGTGGAGCGGGGTGAGCTCGATCTCGCCTTCGCCTTCGAACCGCTGCCGGAAGGGCCTTTCCGGTCGGCGCTTCTGCTCAGGGATCCTTTCCTGCTCGTGATTCCTGCAGGCGGCGGCTCGGCCACCTTCCGCGGCAACGGGACGAACGGGGGGCGCAAGCTGCCCCTTGTCTGCTTTCGAAGCTGCGGCGCCACCAGGGATGTAATCGACTTCCTGCGGTCGCGTGGCTTCGAGCCGAACGTCGTCCTGAGCTCCGACCACAACGAGACCCTCCAGGGCGCCGTTGCCGCGGGCCTCGGGGCCGCTCTCATCCCGCGCCTCTCGCTCGACCTCTCCGACTCGGCGACCGAGCTCTACGGCCTGGGCGAGGACGGCCCGGTGCGGCTCGTCTCGATCATCTGGCACGCCGAGAGATCCTTGAACGCTTCGGTGCATTCCTTCGTCGAGGCCGCCAAGGAGGTCTGCACCAAGGTGTCCGACTCCCTCGAACGTCAGACCGAAGAAATGATCGCGCTCCTCCCCGTGGAGTAGAGCGGTTAATACAGCGATAAGGAAGCGACAGCCCGGCAAGGCTAACCGTGCGGCGGTCGCCTCGTCATTGGTCAGAGATCGCCACCGAATTCCGCGGAGATTCTCGCGGCTGAAAGGACCGGTGAATAACGTCAATGACGAAGGCTTCATTTTCCATGCCACAGAACGGGAGGGGTCGATGAATCGCCGTAGACTGCTCGCGCTCGTCCTCGTTGCCTGCGCCCTGGCCCTCGTGGCCGCCGCCTGCGGCGGAGACGACGAACCGTCGGGAAGCGGCGAGACGACCGAAGGAGACTCGGGCGGCGGCGAGCCCGCGAAGGGCGGCACGTACCGGATCTCGACGACGCAGTTCAACCACACGGGCGGGTTCGACCCGATCGGTGAGTATCTCGGCACCGATCTCGGTCTCTTCAACAACCTGCTCGTCAGGACGCTGGTCGGCTACAAGCACATGAGCGGTGCGGAGGGGAACGAGGTCGTTCCCGACCTCGCCACTGACATGGGCGAGGTCTCCGAGGACGGGCTCACCTACACGTTCACCCTGAAGGACGGCATCGAGTTCGCTCCGCCCGTGAACCGCGAGGTGACGTCACAGGACGTCGCCTACGCCTTCGAGCGGATCGGGACCGAGGCGCTCGTCGCCCAGTACGGCTTCTATTACACCGTCATCGAGGGCATGGCGGAGTTCACGGCCGGGGACGCCAAGACGATCTCGGGCATCGAGACGCCCGATGACAAGACGATCAGCTTCACGCTGACCCAGCCCACGGGTGACTTCCTGTTCCGGCTGAGCATGCCCGCAGCAGGACCGATCCCCGAGGAAGTCGGCAAGTGCTTCACGAAGGCCGGTGAATACGGCCGAAACGTCATCTCGTCGGGCCCGCACATGCTCGAGGGCTCAGACGAAGTCGACGTCTCGAGCTGCGAGACGATCGAGCCGGCCTCGGGGAACGACCCGACCCGCCGGATGATGTTCGTCCGGAACCCGAACTACGATCCGTCCACCGACGGGACGCGTCCGAGCTACATGGACGCGCTCGAGTACACGATCAACACCAACGCGAACGACATCTTCAACAAGATCGAGGCGGGCGAGCTCGAGGGTGAGGAGGAGTCGCCTCCGCCTCGGGTGCTCCGCAAGTACTCGACCACGTCGGAGCTGAAGGATCGACTTCACACGGAGGCGGGAGACCGCACCTGGTACATCACGATGAATCTCACGCAGCCGCCGTTCGACGACGTCCACGTCCGGAAAGCGGCGAACCTGATCATGGACAAGGCCGGACTGCAACGGGCCTGGGGCGGGCCGATCCGCGGCGAGATCGCGGAGCACATCGTGCCCGACACGATGTTCAACGGGGACCTCGACGACTACGCGCCGTATGGATCCGAAAACGGCACGGGCGACGCCGCCAAGGCCGCGGAGGAGATGAAGCAGTCGAAGTACGACACGGATCAGGACGGGATGTGCGATGCCACCGAGTGCTCGGGTGTCCTCTTCGTGAACAGGAATGTCGCTCCGTGGACCGATATGGAGCCCGTGATCGAGCAGTCGTTCGCCAAGATCGGCATCGAGCTCAACACGCGGCAGTTCGAGGATGCGTACCCGGTCATCCAGGACGCGACCCGCAACGTCCCGGTCTCGGCCGTCCCAGGCTGGGGCAAGGACTACGCGGACGCTTCGACCTTCATGGTCCTCTTCGACAGCCGGTCGATCCTCCCGCAAGGGAACGTGAACTACTCCCTGACGGGCCTGACGCCGGAGTACGCGAACGACAACAAGATCAGCGGCAACGTCGCGAACCTTCCCAGTGTCGACGGCGACATCGAAGAGTGCAACAAGCTCGTCGACGACGAGCGGTTGACGTGCTGGCAGGAGCTCGACAAGAAGCTGATGGAGGAGATCGTCCCGTGGATCCCTTATCTCGACGCCACGAACGTGGACGTCTTGGGGCCCGCAGTGACGGCATACGAGTACGACCAGTTCTCGGGAACCGCTGCGTATTCCCGGGTAGCAGTCGACCCCTCCAAGCAGGAGTAGCGACCGCGGAACCGTCGCTCAGGGAAGAGCCGTCCTTCGGGGCGGCTCTTCTCGTTTCTGCGACATTTAGGAGGGCTCGGCGAAACGCAGCTGTGCCGCCGGGCCGCGCTGCTCGCCCCGAAACTGCGTCCTCAGTCGCACCGATAGCGCTGCTATCGGCACTCCCTGCGTCCTTGCCTCGGAACGACCATCGCACCCCGACGACGAGCGGCGTTCCTCCAATCCCTCCTAAATGTCGGCGTCGCTTTCGAAGGTGTTGCAGGCGCCTGAGCTGCCGCTCTCGAACCCCTTGCGGAACCAGGTGGTGCGCTGTTCGGACGATCCGTGCGTCCAGCTCTCGCGGTCGATGCGTCCCGACGCCTGTTCCTGGATCCGGTCGTCGCCGACCGCGGCCGCGGCCCCGAGTCCTTCCTCGACGTCGCCGGGCTCGAGCAGGTTCTCCTCGTAGGCGGAGTGCGCCCACACGCCCGCGAGGCAGTCCGCCTGGAGCTCGAGGCGGATCGAGAGCTCGTTCGCCTGCTCCGGGTTCGCCTGCTGCTCGCGACGCACGTCCTCCGAGACGCCGATTACGTTCTGGACGTGGTGGCCGAACTCGTGGGCGATCACATAGGCTTGCGCGAAGTCGCCCGGTGCGTCGAACCGGTCTCGCAGCTGCCGGAAGAACTCGAGGTCGAGGTACACCTTGCGGTCGGCCGGGCAGTAGAACGGGCCCGTGGACGAGGAAGCGGCACCGCAGCCCGACTGGGTGGAGCCGGTGAAGAGAACGAGCGTGGTTGCCTCGTACCTCTGCTCTCCCGCCGCGAAGGCGCGCGCCCAGGAATCCTGGACGTCGTCGACTACAAAGCGGACGAACTCCACCAGGTCGGCGTCCGGGTCGGTGGACTCCGGGAGCCCGCCTCCCTGCGCCCCGGGCATCTGGTTGATCGGATCGAGGCTCGGCACGTTGAAGCCACCGCCGCCACCGCCGAGGACACCGCTAGTGAGGAGGAGGACGACGATCGTGACGATGAGGCCGACCCCACCGAGTCCGCCCTTCGCCCCCATCGGGATCGGGAAGCCACCCATGCGGCCCCCGGAGCTGCCGCGGCGGTCCTCGATCTGACGGCCTCCGACGCCGCGTCGCCATTTCATGACCTATGGGACGGTTGCCGCTCGCGGGTGGAGCCAAACCACGCCGGGTCGTCGCCGGGCCGAACGACTACCGGTGCTCTCGGCTCGTCCACTTCCGGAGGGTATCGTCCTCCGGCTCAATGGGCCGTGAGCTCGCTCTCGTCGCAGTCGGCCTCTGGTGCTTCCTCGTGGCGGCGCTCGGGAGCAGCATCGGACTGGTCCTCGGCACGATTCGACTGCCCGTCCTCTTGCTCGTCGCGCCGTCTCCCGCGGCCGGCGCCGGGGCGAACGTCGGCATTTCGGCCGTGTCGGCCGCCGTCGCCTCGATCGCCCATCTACGCGCGGGACGGGTCAACTGGCGCCTCGTGGCCTGGATGGCCCCGCCTTCGATCGTGGGCGCGCTGATCGGAGGGTTCGTCGCGGGCAAGCTGCCGTCCTCGGTGCTGCTCGCCGTGATCGGTGCGCTGCTCGTCTTCTTCGGCCTCAGGCTCCTCGGCCGTTCGGGCTCCGAGCGCCCGAAAACCGGGGCGTTGAACCTGCGGGCGGCGGTTGCGAGCGGCCTCGGAATCGGCCTGCTGGGCGGCCTCGTGGGGCTCATCCTCGGCACGCTTCGCGTCCCGGCGCTGATCCGGTATGTGGGCGAGACCGCTCACCGCGCCGTCGGGACGAATCTCGTCGTCGGTCTCGCGCTGGGCGTTGCGGGCGTCGTCGGCCACACGCCGAGCGGGGTCGACTGGACGTTGCTCCTGGTGGGATCGCTGGCCTCGATTCCCGGGGCCTTGGTCGGCTCGCGCCTCACCGGGCGGCTCTCCGAGCGGCAGCTCCTGAAGGCGATCGGAATCGTGCTCGTGGTCGTCGGGGCCGCGACGTTCGCGCAAGCGTTCCTCTAGGAGGGGTGACTTGACGCCTTTGCGGCGGGTGTGTCATAAACGTCGCTGACATACCGGAGCACTGCGGCCGACCCTGCGACAGAGGAGGCCGCTGTGAGCGCCGCCGTGCTTCCCCAGCCCGATCCCGAGCCGGATAACGAGCCGACTCCGGATCCTGAGACCGTTTCGGCGCCTGCCGGGGACGTCAAGGAGCTGAGGCTGGGGCTCGTCTGCTACGGCGGCGTGTCGCTCGCGATCTACATGCACGGGATCACGAAGGAGATCCACCGTGCGATCCGTGCGTCCGTGCTCGAGGAGCACGACCTGCCCTCTCGTGAGGAAGCGGCGAGCGAGCGCGCCTACCGCGAGCTCCTCGAGGCCCTGCGTGACGAGCACGACGTGCACACGCGAATCGTCGTCGACGCCATCGCGGGCTCCTCGGCCGGCGGGATCAACGGCATCTTCCTCGCCAAGGCGCTGGCCCGCGACCTCGACCAGGACGCCCTGCGCGACCTCTGGTTCGAGCACGGCGACCTCGGGAAGATCATCCGCCGGCCCAAAGGGATACGTCGGCGGTTGGCTGCCGCGCTCGCGAAGCTCCTCCCTCTCGGGGACGCCGACGACGTCCCGAGTGAGAGCGTGAGGGAGAAGCTCTTCGTTGCCGCGCTTCGGATTCACGCGGAGCCGCTGCTCGAGGGAGACGAGATGTCGCTGCGGATCTACGAGGCGCTCGACGGAATGGAGCCTGACGACGACGCGCCGGCGTCCGGGCTCACGTCGTTGCTGCCTCCGCGCCACTTGCTCGAGCTGGCCGTGACCGTCTCCGACCACCACGGGTACGCGCGGCACCTTCCCATCGCTGACCCGCCGATCGTCGCCGAGGGGCAGCACCGGCACCTGCTCGAGTTCCGCTACCGGTCGGACCAGCACAACGACTACACCGCGAGGGAGAACGGCGCGCTCACGCTCGCCGCGCGGGCGACGTCGAGCTTGCCCGTCGGATTCCAGCCGGTCCACGTGCGCACGTTCCCCGCGGTGCTGCCGCCGGGCGCGACGACGTCCGAGGACATCGAACGCTTCTTCCGTGCGTACACGCTCGCCGACGCAGAGCCCGGCTGGGCCCAGCTCGTCGACGGCGGAGTGCTCGACAACAAGCCGTTCGGCCCGGTGCTCGACGCGATCAAGGAGCGCCACGCGGCCAACGAGGTCGACCGCTACCTCCTCTTCCTCGAGCCGGACCCGAAGGGCCCGAGCAAGCCGAAGAGCGAGCCCCCGGCGCCGGCGCCGATTTCCGCCTTGCTTGGAGCGCTGAGCGGCGTGCCCCGCAGCGAGCCGATCCTCGACGAGCTCCACGATCTCCTGGTC
>JBPCPR010000177.1:0-4118 GCA_050998925.1 Gaiellaceae bacterium | reverse complement strand
GAAGATGCCGCGGGTCCACACGGAGACGAAGAGCGTTCAGTATCTCTACGACGCCGGCGACGAGGTCGTGTTCATGGACGAGTCCTCGTTCGAGCAGGTGAACCTTCCTCGGACCGAGGTCGAAGGGATGGAGTTCCTTCAGCCCTCGAGCTCGGTGATGCTCCTGACAGTCGACGGGCGTCCCGCGGGCATCCAGCTTCCGGCCTCAGTTGAGCTTTCGGTCGTCGAGACAGAGCCCGGTGTCAAGGGCGACACCGTTTCCAACGTCACGAAGCCCGCGACGCTCGAGACCGGCGCGGTCGTCCAGGTGCCACTGTTCGTCAACCAGGGCGACCGGATCAAGGTCGACACGCGCGAGCGCCGCTACATGTCGCGCGCCTAGAGAGCCTTTCGATGCCCGCTCTCGTCGACACGACGATCCGCCTTCTCTCGCAGGAACCTCTCGCAGGCCGCGTCGAGACCTCGCGCCTGCTCGAGCTCGCCGACATCCTGGACGGGGCGGGGTTCGCGTACCTCGCGGTGTCCGGCGGCGGCTGCTTCGACACGGCCGTCCGTCGCGGGTTCGAAAGCCCCTGGGAGCGGATCCGGTCTCTGAAGTCCCGCTGCCAGACCCCGCTCGGGATCGCGCTTCGCGGACGGTTCCTGGTCGGATCCCGGCCCGTCTCGCGGGATCTCGTGCGGCGGTTCGTCAACAGCGCCGCGGAGAGCGGCATCGACGTCTTCCGGATCCACGACCCGCTGAACGACCTCGAGAACCTCGAGGACGCTGCCGAGGCGATTCGCGGCGCCGGGAAAGAGCTCGCAATCGGGCTCGTGCACAGCCCGGGCCCGGCGGACGAGAGTGACGTCCTCCTCGAGCGCGCGCAGCACCTGAACGACCTCGGCGCCACGCGGGCACTGCTGCACGATCCTGCGGGCTCGCTCGATCCGGGCCGCGCGCGCGAGCTTGTTGAGCGGGTCCGGGAAGCGAGCGGGCTGCCGGTCGGCCTCTACTGCCAGGGAGCGGCGGGGACGGCGCTCGCGGCGTCGATCGAGGCGGCGCGGGCGGACGCGGACGTCATCGCGTGCGCCATCTATCCGATCGCGCTGTCGATCCACCGCGTGTCCGCCGAGGCGCTCTCGCAGGCTCTGGCGGGCATCGGCGTCGACACCGGGGTCGAGCTGGCCGCCCTCTGGCGGGCCTGCGAGCTGGTGGACTCGGCACTCGGAGACGAGCCCGTGCCGCCGCTCTCGCCACGGGTTGCGGTCAGGGCGGCCGAGTACGAGTTACCGGCGGGCCTGGTCGCCGAGCTCGACGCGAACCTTCGCGCGCAAGGGTTCTCGGATCGGCTCGACGAGGTGTTGGACGAGCTGACCGCGATCAGGCGCGAGTGCGGCTGGCCGCCGCTCGCCTCGCCGATCGGCCAGGTGCTCGGCTCGCAAGCCCTGATCCACGTTCTGTCCGCACAGCGCTGGCAGATCGTGGTAGACGAGATCCGCGACCTCGTCGAGGGCCGTTACGGACGGACGCCGGCCGCGGTCGACCCGGTCGTGGTGCGCGCCCTGGAGCTCCTGCCGGACCACCGGGCGGACGACAACGGCGTGCCCGACGGGCTGGACGAGCTGCGCGAGGACGCGGAGGGACTTGCTGCGAGCGAAGAGGAGCTCCTGCTCCTCGCGCTCTTCCGAGAGGAGGCCGAGCCGCTTCTGCGGGCGGTGCGAAGCCGCGGACGCCGGGACGCCCCCGAGGGGGCCGGTCTGGACAGGCTCGGGACGGAGCGGCTGCGCGAGCTGATCAGGGTCGTGCAGGAGTCCGGGATCGGAGAGGTGACCGTCGAGGAGGGGGAGACGCGCGTCACCGTGCGAAGACGCGAGGACGACTCCGAGCCGCAGGTCGGCGCAACGGCGCCGATGGCGATCGTCGAGCCGGGTGCCGAGGCCGACGTCGCCCCGGCCTCGAGTGAGGTTTTCCGGGTCGAGTCGCCGATGGTCGGAACCTTCTACCGGGCTCCCTCGCCGGGCTCGGCACCGTTCGTCGAGGAGGGCGACGTCGTCACCGTGGGCCAAACCCTCTGCATCCTCGAGGCGATGAAGCTCATGAACGAGGTCAAAGCCGACCACGAAGGCCGCGTGCGGCGGATCTGCGTCGAGAACGAGCACCCGGTCCAGTACGGCGATCTCCTCTTCGAGCTCGAGCCCCTGAACGGCCGGCCGCTCGACGCGCTCTAGCCGATGCTTGTGTTCTCCCCCTGGGGGACCCCCGAGTTACCTTCCCCCTGCGTCGAGCCTAGCTGGGCAGACGTCACACGTGGCGCCGCGATTGCGCCGGAACCGTCACGCTCGCGTCACGAGGCGGAGGCGACGCGGTGTTCCGGCGAGTCCTGATCGCGAACCGCGGCGAGGTTGCGGTTCGGGTCGTCCGCGCCTGCCGGGAGCTCGGGATCGAAACCGTTGCCGTGTACTCGAGCGCCGACCGCGACTCCCTCCACGTCTCGCTTGCCGACCAGGCCGTCCAGATCGGTCCACCACCCGCGGCGCTGAGCTATCTGAACATCCCTTCGCTCGTGGCGGCGGCGACGACGACGAGGTACGAGGCCGTCCACCCAGGATGGGGCTTCCTCGCCGAGAACGCCGAGTTCGCCCGCTCCTGCGAGGACAACGACGTCGTCTTCGTTGGGCCACGGCCCGAGACGATCGAGACGATGGGCGACAAGGTGCAGGCGAAAGAGGCGATGCGCGCCGCCGGCCTGCCGCTCGTCCCCGGCTCCAACGGCGAGGCGACGTTGGCCGAAGCGGAAGGGCTGGCCGGCGACGTCGGCTTTCCCCTGCTCCTGAAGGCTTCCGCCGGTGGTGGCGGCAAGGGCATGCGACTCGTGGCCTCCGCCGAGGACCTCGAGAGCTCATTCCGGACGGCCGCGGCTGAGGCGGAGGCGAACTTCGGCGACGGCGGCCTCTACGTGGAGCGGGCCCTCGTTGACGCGCGCCACGTCGAGATCCAGGTGCTCGGCGATGGCGAAGGCGGAGTCCTGACCCTGGGGGAGCGCGATTGCTCGATCCAACGGCGCCATCAGAAGCTGGTCGAGGAGGCGCCATCCCCCGCCGTCTCTCCCGCTCTTCGCGAGGCCATGGAGGACGCCGCCCGCCGCGCCTGCGAGGCTCTTCGCTACCGCGGCGCCGGCACGCTCGAGTTCCTCCTGGCCGACGACGGCTTCTTCTTCATTGAGATGAACACACGGCTCCAGGTCGAGCATCCGGTCACGGAGGTCCTGACCGGTGTGGACCTGGCCCGGGAGCAGTTCCGGGTCTCTGCGGGCGAAGGGCTCCGAGCCACCGGGCGGGCGGAGCTCCGCGGCCACGCGCTCGAGTTCAGGATCAACGCCGAGGATCCCTCCCGTGACTTCATGCCCTCACCCGGGCTCGTAACACGCTTCCGCCCGCCGCTCGGGCCGGGAGTGCGCGTCGACACACACGTTTTCGAGGGGTACGTGATCCCAGCCTTCTACGACTCGCTCGTGGCCAAGGTCATCGTGTGGGCCGAGGATCGCCGGGCTGCGCTCGGCCGCGCGACCCGCGCGCTGTCAGAATTGGAACGCGAAGGAGTGGCGACGACGCGCGAACTGGCTCTGGACATCGTGCAAGACGACGGCTTCGCGAGCGGGGAGTACACGACCGCGTTCATCGAGGAGGCGGTTCTCTCTCTGACTTCCCTCGGGCCCGCCCCGGCATGACCGGTCGCCGCGAAGCGCGCCGGACGGCGCTCTTCCTCCTCTACCAGTGGGATCTGACCGGGCAGCCGCTCGCATCGCTCTTCGAGGGCGAGGTCGATCCGTTCGCGCGAAAGCTCGCCGAGGCGTCGAGCTCGCACGCAGGCGCGCTCGACGGGCGCATCTCCGAGGCTTCGACCGGCTGGCCCGCCGAGCGGCTGGGCGCGCTCGAGCGGAACATCCTCCGGATCGCCCTGACCGAGCTCGATCGGGGAGATCCACCCAGGGAGGTCGTGATCGACGAGGCCGTGCACCTCGCCAAGCGGTTCGCCTCGCCCGACGCGGGTCGTCTCGTCAACGGAATCCTGGGACAGCTTGCGAAGGAGGCCGCATGAGCGTCCCTCGCCTCCGGCTCGCTCCAGGGGGGGGGAAGCA
>JBPCPR010000167.1:0-6363 GCA_050998925.1 Gaiellaceae bacterium | reverse complement strand
GCACCGTGCTCACCGAGGCGTTCGAGGAGCCGCATCGCGAGCTCGGCATCGACATGCCGCTCGACGCGCTCGTCTCCCTCGTGATGACGTTCAACCTCGGCCTCATCGTGGAGCGGCTCGGCGACATCGAAACGGGGCACTCCGAGCTGCTCGCGCGGATCGACGAGTTCCTGGAGGCACGACGATGACGGTCGAGCTGCAGGCGCCGGCGCCGGAGCAGACGCGTGCGCGGTATCCCGATGCGTCGGGCTACGTCGAACGCGACGGCGTGAACCTCTACTACGAGGTGTATGGCTCGGGCGAGCCCACGGTGTTCCTCCTGCCGACGTGGTCGATCATCCACTCGCGCCACTGGAAGATGCAGATCCCGTACCTCGCGCGCCATTGCCGCGTGCTCACCTTCGACGGGCGCGGCAACGGCCGCTCCGACCGGCCGGCCGAGGGATACGACGAGGGGGAGTTCGCCGCCGACGCGCTGGCAGTGATGGACGCGACAGAGACCGGGTGCGCGGTGCTCGTGTCCCTGTCGCTCGGCGCGCAGCGCGCGCTGCTCCTCGCGGCCGAGCACCCTGAGCGCATCGTCGGAGCCGTCTTCATCGCTCCCTCTGTGCCGTTCGGCGAGCCGGTCGCAGGCCGCGCGGTCCACCCGTGGGACGAGGAGCTCGACATCGACGAGGGTTGGGCGAAATACAACCGCTACTACTGGCTCCGGGACTACCGCGGCTTCCTCGAGTTCTTCTTCTCGCAGATGTTCACGGAGCCGCACTCGACGAAGCCGATCGAGGACTGCGTCGGCTGGGGGCTCGAAACGACGCCCGAGACGCTCGTCGCGACACAGATCGGGGAGGGCTTCGACGAGGAGACCGCGCGCGACCTGTGCCGGCGCCTGCGCTCCCGCGTGCTCGTCATCCAGGGTACGGAGGATGCGATCACGGGTCCGGGCCGCGGGATCGCCCTAGCCGAGGAGACCGGCGGCGAGCTCGTCCTGCTCGAAGGCTCGGGACACGGCCCGCACGCCCGCGATCCGGTTAAGGTCAACCTCCTCCTGCGCGAGTTCGTCGCACCGCCGCCACCGCCGACGTGCTGGGTGCGCGGCAAGTCGCGCCGCAAGCGCGCGCTCTACGTCTCGTCGCCCATCGGGCTCGGCCATGCCCAGCGGGATGCGGCGATCGCGGACGAGCTGCGCAAGCTCCATCCCGATCTCGAGATCGACTGGCTCGCCCAGAACCCGGTCACGAAGGTGCTGGAGAAACGCGGCGAGCGGATCCATCCGGCAAGCGCGCACCTCGCCAACGAATCCGGCCACATCGAGAGCGAGTCCGCCGAGCACGACCTGCACTGCTTCCAGGCGATCCGGCGTATGGACGAGATCCTGCTCGCTAACTTCATGGTCTTCCACGACCTCGTGCGCGAGGAGGACTACGACCTCTGGATCGGCGACGAGGCGTGGGAGCTCGACTACTACCTGCACGAGAACCCGGAGCAGAAGCGCGCGGCCTACGTGTGGCTCACCGACTTCGTCGGCTGGCTGCCGATGGAGGACGGCGAGGAGCGCGAGGCGTTCCTGACCGCCGATTACAACGCGGAGATGATCGAGCACATCGCGCGCTTCCCGCGCGTCCGCGACCGGGCGCTCTACGTCGGAAACGCCGACGACATCGTCCCCGACTCGTTCGGCTCCGGCCTCCCGCTGATCCGCGACTGGACCGAGGAGCACTACCACCTCACGGGCTACGTGACCGGGTTCGATCCCGCCGGCTTCGCCGACCGGGAGGCCCTCCGCGCCGAGCTCGGCTATGCGGCCGACGAACAGGTCTGCATCGTCACCGTGGGCGGCTCGGGCGTCGGCGCACACCTGCTCCGGCGCGTGATCGACGCCTTCCCGGAGACGAAGGAGCGCGTGCCGGCGCTTCGGATGATCATCGTCGCCGGGCCGCGGATCGACCCGACGGCCCTGCCCCGGGCGGAGGGGCTCGAGGTTCGCCCTTACGTGCACGATCTCTACCGCCATCTCGCGGCGTGCGACCTCGCCGTCGTGCAGGGCGGATTGACGACATCGATGGAGTTGACCGCGAACAGTCGGCCGTTCATCTACTTCCCTCTGCGCCACCACTTCGAGCAGAACTTCCACGTGCGCCACCGGCTGGAGCGCTACGGCGCCGGCCGCTGCCTGGACTTCGAGACGGCGACGCCGGAGACGATCGCGCGGGCAATCGCCTACGAGATCGGACGCGAGGTCGACTACCGCCCCGTCGAGACCGACGGCGCGGCGAGAGCGGCGGCGCTGATCGCGGAGCTGCTTTGATACGTCGGTCGGTTAACGAAGCGTTCAGCGCTAGCGTTCGCCTTTGCTGCGCGGATCGGGGTGCGGATGATCCTGATCTGTTCACTGCGGAAGACCTCGTCGAAGATACCCAGCGCAATCGACGCAGCGTCATCGTTGTCTCCTTAAACAAGTTCCCGTGACCCACTCGTGGCCCAAACGTCTGTAGGTCGATTGGCTCAACCAAGCGGAGCACAGGCGGCGCCGAGGCGAAAGCACCTGCAAATGAAACCGTTCAAAGGCGTTCGCCGTTAGGCGTCGCGGCACCCGACTCGGCCTGTCACGCCGGAGGTCGCGGGTTCGAGTCCCGTTGCTCTCGTAAATCCCCTGCAAAGCTGGATATTTTGTTACCTGGTTTGGCGCCAACGACCGCTGGCTTCACTGCATCTCGCGCATATCCCGCGTGGGAAATATCCGCCGCAAGCGGGACGGTGCCAGTAATTCCCGCAGGCAGGATGGCCAGACAGAGCCAACCGGCCCTTTCGTAGCCTCGACACGCCAGGCATAGAGGTTCCCGGCGTGGTCGATCCGAGGGGCGGAGCTCGTTCTCCGGCCCTGGGGAGAGCAGCTCCTAGCACACACACCGTCGCCGAGCACCTGGAACACGACGCACCTTGAGGTTCCGCCCTGGCCTCAGCGCACGAAGGCAGGCGCGCTCGAGGTGGCGGCCTCGGCCGCGCCAGCGTTCCGGAGGAGCCGGACGCCGAGGATGGCGACCGCGACGGCGAGGACGAGCGTCCGGGAGGGGAGCGGGAGAAACGCGATGGCCGCGCCGGCGACGACCAGGAGCGATACCCAGCGGGGGAAGATCCCGGCGCGAAGCGTGGCGAGGCCGAACAGGATCCAGCCCAGCGCGAGGATGGCGTAGGAGAGGACGAAGCCGACGAGCACGGATCCGGTGCTCTCGTTCACCATCTCCGGCGCGACAGGGGCGAAGTGCGGGACGACGAAAAGGTACGTCCACTGGGCGCTGGCGGCGGCGATCGTCCCGAGCAGGGCGATAGAGAAGCCGACGGCGCCGAAGGGTCCGAACCGCTCCTCCTGGCAGAGATAGAGCCCGACAAGGCCTAGGGCGAGGAGCACGGCCGACCCGAGCGCGGCGGCCGCGGGGACGTAGAAGACCGCCTTCTCGGCGGCGTCCGCGATCGGATCGGAGCCGACGACGGCGATGAAGCCGACCAGGGCGGCGATTGCGAGGACGGCCGCCCCGACGCACGCGACGGCGCCGAAGCGGATGAGCGTGGTTCGTGCCATGCGGAACTCCTTTCGTTGGCTGCCCCGACAGTAGGCGGCTCGCGCGTGGGAATCCTCGTCCCGGCGCCCGATTCGTCTCCTCCGGTGGCACGATCTCGACGAAGAACCTCCTACGGCGGGATGAGGCGACGCGGCCCGCACTCCATTAGGGTCTAGAGGGATGGGGTCGTTGGCTCGACGCTTGCGCGCCCTTCCGTCCGACGTGGTCGACGCCGGTGTCGCGGCCGGCTTGCTGCTGCTTGTCGGCGCGCAGGTAGCGGGAGAACCGCCCGACGGCTCGCTGGCTGCGTATCTCGCCTTGGCCCTGGCAATCACGCTGCCGCTCGTCTGGCGGCGGCGGGCGCCGCTCGCTGTGGTCGCGGTCGTGTCGGCGGCGCTAGTGGCGCAGGCGCTTGTGGCCGAGCCAGCGGTCAGCTTCGGTGAGTTCCTGGCCATGCTCCTAGCGACGTACTCGGTCGCGGCGCATGCTTCGCTAGCGCGGGCGGCGGCGGGGGCTGTCGTGGCGTTCGCGGCCGTGGGCGTGCATTCGTTGCAGCAGCAAGACGCCGGCGCGTTCGAGTGGGTCTACGGGGTCGTCTACTTCGGCGGGGCCTTTCTGCTCGGCCGGGCGATCCGCCACCGCGCGCACCGAGCGGAGGAGCGGGTGCGAGAGTCGGCGGCCGCAGAACGGGCGCGGATGGCGCGTGATCTGCACGACGTCATCTCGCACAGCGTCGGCGTGATGGTGGTCCAGGCGGGTGCCGCGCGGCTGGCTCTCGACGAGGACCCCGAGGCGACCCGGCAAGCGCTCGCGCAGGTCGAGGCGACTGGCAGACAGACGCTCAATGAGCTCCGCCGCCTGCTCGGGGTTCTTCGCGCCGAGGCGCCCGAGCGGACGCCGCAGCCGGGGCTGGCGCAGCTCGGTTCGCTCGTCGAGCAAGTGCGTAGCGCCGGGGTCGCGATCGATCTCGTCCTTGAAGGGGAGCGCCGGGCGCTGCCGCCGGGAGTCGAGCTGGCCGGCTACCGGATCGTGCAGGAGGCGCTCACCAACGTGATGAAGCACGCTCCTGAGGCGAACGCACGCGTCCGGGTGGCGTTCGGTCCCGCGGAGCTTGAGCTCGAGGTGGAGAACGACGGTCGTACGAACGGGGCGGCCGGCTCCGGGTATGGACTGGCGGGGATGCGGGAGCGCGCCAAGCTGTACGGCGGCTCGGTCGAGGCGGCTCCAGTACGGGGCGGTGGCTTCCGCGTGCTCGCCCGGCTCCCCGTCAGGAGACGCGCAGAGTGATCAGCGTCGTCGTCGCCGACGACCAGGCCCTCGTCAGGGGCGGCTTTCGCCTGATCCTGGATTCCCAGCCCGACATCACCGTCGTCGGCGAAGTCGCGGACGGCCGCGAGGCGGTCAGGATCGTGCAAAAGCTCGAGCCCGACGTCGTCCTCATGGACATCCGCATGCCGGAGCTCGACGGGATCGAGGCCACCCGGCGGCTCGCACGGCGCGCGGCCGCGGCTCGTGTGCTCGTGCTCACGACCTTCGACCTCGACGAGTATGTCTACGAGGCGTTGCGGGCGGGTGCGAGCGGCTTCCTCCTCAAGGACGTTGTCCCTGAAGACCTCGCGGCGGCGGTGAGGACAGTTGCCCGGGGAGAGACCCTGCTCGCTCCGGCTCTCACGCGCCGCCTGGTCGAGGAGTTTCTGCGCCGCCCGCCGCCCGGGACCGCCTCCCCGCCTCGGCTCGAGCACTTGACCAAGCGCGAGCGCGAGGTCCTCGAACTGGTCGGCCGCGGCTTCTCCAACGCCGAGATCGCCACCACCCTCTTCGTCGCGGAGACCACCGTCAAGACCCACTTCGGGCAGATCCTGCGCAAGCTCGACCTCCGCGACCGCGTGCAGGCGGTCGTGCTCGCCTACGAAACCGGGCTCGTGCGGCCCGACGGCGACGCCGCGAGCGCCGCACGCTAGGACGCCTCCACTCGGCGATGCGCGCGGGCGAGAGGTCGATTTCTCCACCGCTGCCTCAGGCTTCGCCAAAGCGAGCGGCCGGGAGGCGGCGCCGTTAGATACTACATCGGCTTGAACGGCGTCCCGCACCCATCCATCAGCTTGCAGGTCAGCCAACGGTCCATACCGCGTGCATCCCGCACGAGGCTCCCGGGAGCTCCCGCCTATACCCGCTGATCCCCGCAACACCGAGGCCGGAAAGCCCTGCTGACAGGGGAATCCCCGCCTACTCCCGGCTAGCCCGGAACAACCAAGACCGGCCTGTCACGCCTGAGGTCGCGGGTTCGAGTCCCGTCGCTCCCGTAGAACATCCCTGCAGAGACAGCAATTCTGTTGTCCGCACTCGACAACGTGATCGCGCGCTCGGGCAGCAAACGATTAAAGCTCGGCACGTTGCACAGGGTTGCGGACGAAGACTGGCCGACCTTTGAGCCTTACTCGGATGTCCGGACTGTCCCGAGCGAGGCGGGGGCGTTTATGGCCCTCCACGCGGACGAGTGGGAAGTCGGGTGCTGGCTCGGCGACGCTGACACGCTCTGCGGAGTGTGGGTGTTCCGCGCCCCCTACGACGAGGTGCTCGTCGTGACAGAGCCTGTGCGATGCTGGGCGGATGGATGCTCCGAGCGACATGCACCTGGCGTAGAGTCAGCATCAACGCGCGAGATGCTCTGGCGAGTCGGCGGCTCACGCATCGAGCGGTAACCACACCCGTCGCGCATCAGCAGCCGCCCGGACAGCTCGTTCGCTCACGCCACGCGCGGATCTCGGTCGGCGTCACGCGCAGGTACACGTAGTCGCCGGACTCC
>JBPCPR010000140.1:0-9136 GCA_050998925.1 Gaiellaceae bacterium | reverse complement strand
GGCTTCCCGCCTTCATCGCGACGATCATGTCGGGCCGCACCTGAAAGCTCGGGATGTTGACACGGCGGCCGTTCACCTGGAAGTGCCCGTGGCGGATCAGCTGCCTGGCTTGCGCGCGGGAGGCGGCGAACCCGAGTCGGTAGACCACGTTGTCGAGCCGCGTCGCGAGCATCCGCAGCAGCTCCTCGCCCGTGATCCCAGAACGCCGCGCTGCCTTCTTGTAGTAGCCGCGGAACTGCTTCTCGAGGATTCCGTAGTAGCGGCGGGCCTTCTGTTTCTCACGGAGCTGGAGCAAGTACTCGGACTGCTTGATGCGCCCACGGCCATGCTCGCCCGGGGGATAGCTCCGGCGCTCGACCGAGCACTTCTCGGTCAGGCACCGCTCGCCCTTCAAGAAGAGCTTGAGCCCTTCGCGGCGGCAGTTGCGGCACTTCGTGCCGAGGTTCTCGCGGGCCATCAGTGCCCCTTCCGATAGTTCTGTCGAGTTTCTGCTGGAAGGGCCATCTAGACGCGCCTCCGCTTCTTCTGGCGCACGCCATTGTGGGCCTGCGGAGAGACGTCGCGGACGCCGAGCACCTCGAGGCCAGCGGCCTGGAGCGAGCGAATCGCGGTCTCACGTCCAGAGCCCGGTCCTTTCACGAACACCTCGATCTTCTGGAGGCCGTGCTCCATGCCTTTCCGCGCGCACGAGTCGGCCGTGACCTGCGCGGCGAACGGCGTCGACTTGCGCGAGCCCTTGAAGCCCGCCGAGCCGGCGCTCTCCCACGCGATCACGTTCCCGTCCTTGTCGGTCAGCGACACGATCGTGTTGTTGAAGGACGTCTTGATGTGCGCCTGGCCGATGGCGATGTTCTTCTTAACGCGACGGCGCGTGCGGCCCTTGGCCGCAGATCGGCGAGGAGGCGCCACGCTACGTCGCCTTCTTGCCGCGGCCGACGGTCTTCTTCGGACCCTTGCGGGTGCGCGCGTTCGTCTTCGTGCGCTGGCCGTTCACCGGCAGGCCGCGACGGTGCCGCACTCCACGGTAGGCGCCGATCTCCTGGAGGCGCTTGATGCTCTGCGAGCGCTCGCGGCGAAGGTCGCCCTCGACGGAGACGCCGTCGTCGATATACGCGCGAAGCTTGGTGATCTCCTCGTCGGTCAGATCACGGACCTTGGTATCGGGCGAGAGGCCGAGCTCGGAAGCGATCTTCCGCGACGTGGATGGGCCGATCCCGTAGATGTAGGTCAAGCCGATCTCGAGCCGCTTCTCACGCGGAAGGTTGACGCCTGCAATTCGTGCCAAGTTCTCTCTCTCCTATCCCTGCCGCTGCTTGTGCCGCGGGTTCGTACAGATGACCAGGACTTTTCCGTGCCGCTTGATCACGCGGCAGCGGTCGCACATCGGTTTGACGGAAGCTCTGACTTTCATAGGGATTACCGGCGAGCCAGGACGGACCCGGCTCGGCCGCGAAACCGCTCTATCGTAGCAGAGAGCCGGTGGCCGGAACCCGTGGCTGGGTCAGGATCCGGGGCCCATCGTCGGTGACCGCGACCGTGTGCTCGAAGTGGGCGGAAAGGGACTTGTCGTCGGTGTAGATCGACCAGTGATCATCGGCCACCCAGACACCGCCTCCGCCAGCGTTGATCATCGGCTCGATCGCGAGCGTCATGCCCGTTGCGAGCCGCGGCCCCCGGCCGGGCTCGCCCGCGTTCGGGATCTGAGGCTCCTCGTGCATCGAGCGGCCCACACCATGCCCGACCAGCGAGCGAACGACCGAGAAGCCTGCCGCCTCCGTGACCCCCTGGACGGCGGCCGAGATGTGCCCGATGTGGTTCCCCGCGCGCGCCTCCTCGATCCCGGCTCCGAGCGCAGCCTGGCAGACGTCGAGGAGCCGCTGGGTGTCAGCGTGGATCTCGCCGACCGGAAACGTGAAGGCAGAGTCCCCGACGAAGCCGTCGAGGGTGACGCCGACGTCGACCGAGATCACGTCGCCTTCCTCGAGCCGGTACGGCCCTGGGATCCCGTGCACGACCATCGTGTTCGGAGACGTGCAGATCGAGCCTGGAAAACCGCGGTACCCCTTGAACGTCGGGACACCTCCGTGCGAGCGAATGAACTCCTCGGCGATTGCGTCGAGCTCGATCGTCGTCACTCCCGGCTGAATCTGATCTCCCAGAACGCCGAGGGTCTCGGCGACGACGGCGCCGGCGCGGGCCATGGCCTCAATCTCCTCGGGCGACTTGCGGATGATCATTGGGCTCCCGCCGTCTGCAGGACGTCCTGCACCTCGGAGAAGACCTCGCCGACGGAACGATCGGCGTGGATCCCGACCAGGTTTCCGCCAGTGCGGTAGTACTCGACGAGGTCCTCGGGCACGAACTGCTCGCGAAGGCGCGTGCGAATCACCTCGGGTGTGTCGTCCTCCCGCATCCGGCCCAGCAGCCGCTGCTCGGCGAGCTCCTCTGCGAGCTCGAAGTTCAGCACCACCGACAGGTCGCCGCGGTCGATCTCCTCGAGCATCCGGTCGAGGCCCTCGGCCTGGGCGAGCGTGCGCGGGAAGCCGTCGAGCACGAACCCGTTCTTCGTGTCGTCGGCGAGGAGCCGCTCGCGCACGAGCCCGACCATGAGCTCGTCGGAGACGAGGTGGCCTTCCTGGACGAGCTGCCGGACCTGCCTCCCGAGCTCCGAGCCGTTCGCGATCGCGACTCGCAGCATGTCGCCCGTGGCGACGTGCGGGATTCCGAGGTCGTCGGCGATCAGCTTCGCCTGGGTGCCCTTACCGGCCCCGGGCGGGCCGAGGATGACGATGTCGAGGCCCATACCTGAGCCTATTTCAGGAAGCCTTCGTAGTGGCGCATCATCATCTGCGACTCCATCTGGCGCATGGTGTCGAGCGCGACGCCCACTACGATGAGGATCGACGTGCCGCCGAGGGCCGCCGAGGTCGCCTGCGAGAACCCGCCGTAGCGGATGAAGAGCGTGGGCAGGGTGGCGACGAGTGCGAGGAAGAGCGAGCCTGGCAGCGTCAACCGGGTCAGCACCCGGTCGAGATATTGGGCCGTCGGCGGCCCGGGCCTGATGCCGGGCACGTAGCCGCCGTGCTTGCGAAGGTTGTCCGCCTGGTCGACGGGGTTGAACTGGACCGCCGTGTAGAAGTACGTGAAGATGATGATCAGGAAGGCCTGCAGGAACAGGTACGGCAGGCTCGTGGGCGAGAAATGCGAGTTGATGAAGGTCTGCGTCTGCGGGAAGAACTGGCCGACCGTGGGCGGGAACGCCATGATCGCCGCGGCGAAGATGATCGGGATGACGCCCGCCATGTTGACGCGCAGCGGCATGTAGGTCGCACCACCCGTGGTCATGCGGCGGCCAACCATGCGCTTCGCGTACTGGATCGGAATCCGGCGCTGTCCCTCCTGGACGAAGACCACGGCCAGGATGATCGCAAGGGCGAGAAGCGGGAACATGAACTGCTCGAACGGCGTCCCCTCGTACCAGGCGCGAATGCCTCCCGGGAGGCCCGCGAGGATCGAGGCGAAGATGAGGAGCGAGATGCCGTTGCCGAACCCGCGCTTCGCGCTCAGTTCGCCCATCCCCATGAGCAGCGTGGTTGCAGCAGTCAGCGAGATCAGGATCAGGACGAAGCGGCTCGGGGTGAGCGTGAGCGCACCCTGACGCTGGAAGAGATACGAGTACCCCGCCGCCTGGAGCGCTGCGAGGACGACCGTCAGGTAGCGCGTGTACTGGTTGATCTTGGCGTAGCCGGCCTCACCCTCCTTCTGCAGCTGCTCGAGCCGCGGCACGACCACGGTCATGAGCTGGAGGATGATCGAGGCCGTGACGTAGGGCATGATCCCGAGCGCGAAGACCGCGAACTGGGAGAGCGCTCCCCCCGAGAAGATGTTCAGGAGACCGAGGATGGTGCCGCCCTGGCCGTCGAAGTACTCCTGGATCTTCGATGAGTCGACCCCGGGGACGGGTATCCAGCTCCCGAGCCGGTAGAGCAAGAGGATCATCGCCGTGAAGAGAACTCGGTGGCGCAGCTCCGGGACGCGCCACGCATTGGTCAGCCAGGAGAACATCCGGGTTAGTCCTCGCTGGCGGGAGCCTCAGCTTCGCCGCTCCGCTTGGGCTCGTCCGTGCTACCGGACTCCGCGAGCTCGGTCTCGACCGCGTCCGGCTCGCCGTCAACAGGTGTCTTGATCTCGTCGGCGGGCTCTTCTGGCTTCTGCTTCTTCGGAGCGCGGCGCTTCACTTCGCGCGGAGGACGCAGCGCTGTGGCGGTCCCGCCGGCGGCCTCGATCTTCTCGGCGGCCGTCTTCGAGAACCGGTGCGCGGTCACAGTCAGCTTCTTCTTCAGCTCACCGTTCCCGAGGATCTTGACGTCGGTGCGAGTGTGCTGGATCAGACGCTTGTCGAGCAGCGCCTCGAGCGTCACCTCGGCGCCGTCGTCGAAGACCCGCTCGAGGTCGGCGAGATTGACCGGAATCGTGGCAGTGCGATGGGGGCCGACCGGCATGGCGTCCTTCGACGTCGAGCCGCGTTGCTTTCCGAGGCGCATGTAGAGCGGCATCTGACCCCCCTCGAAGCCCGGGCGCATCGAATGGGAGCCGGCGCGGGACTTCTGCCCCTTGATGCCCCGGCCGGAGTAGCGCCCCTTCCCGGCCGCCAGGCCACGGCCGACGCGCTTGCGCCGCTGCCGCTTCTGGGCGGGCTTCAGGGTCGAAAGCGAGAGCTCTCGCTCTTGGGGAGTCTCTGGCGGCATCAGCTTTCGTCGATCCTCACGAGATGGCGGACTTTCCTGAGCATACCGAGCGTCTGGGGGCTCTCCGGGTGCTCGACCGTGCGGCCGATCTTGCCCAGGCCGAGTGCGCGGAGCGTGCCGCGATGCTTCTTGCTCTGGCCGATCTGACTACGGACCTGGGTGATCTTCAGAGTCGCCATTCGTCTCCATCGTCTGCGCCGTCTCCGTCTGCTCGGCAGCCGGAGACGGCGACGCCTCCGCCACGTCGGCCGAAGCGATCTCGGCTTCCTGCTTCTGCTTCCGCGGGAAGAGCACCTGCTGGACGGTCAGCCCCCGCGCTGCGGCAACCTCCTCGGGTCGCCGGAGCTGCTGCAGGCCGTCCACCGTCGCCTTCAGGACGTTGATGGGATTCGGCGTGCCTAGGCTCTTCGCGAGGATGTCGCGGATCCCGCCCAGCTCGAGAACGGCGCGGACGCCCCCTCCGGCGATGACGCCGGTTCCTTCGCTCGCGGGCCGAAGCACGACGCGCGCGGCGGCGAACCGGCCGACGACCTCGTGGGTGATCGTCTGGCCCTTCTTCGGCACCTGGAAGAGATTCTTCTTCGCGTCGTCGACCGCCTTGGAGATGGCCAGCGGCACCTCACGCGCCTTGCCGTAGCCCACGCCGACGCGGTCGACTTCGTCGCCGATGACGACAAGCGCCGTGAACGAGAAGCGTCGGCCTCCCTTGACGACCTTGGCGACGCGGTTGATCTCGACCACGCGCTCCTTGAGCTCACGCGACTCGATCTCGCGCTGGCGCACCTGCTGTACGTCGACTGCCACTAGAAAACCAGTCCTCCTTCGCGCGCGCCGTCGGCGAGCGCCTTGACGCGTCCGTGGTAGAGGTAGCCGCCGCGGTCGAAGACCACCGTCTCGATACCGGCCTTCTTCGCAGCCTGCGCGAGCAGCTTGCCCACCTCGGCCGCCTGCTCGGTCTTCGAGCCCTTGAACGATTTCTTGACGCCCAGATGGTTGGCACCCGCGATTGTCTTGCCGCTCAGATCATCGACGAGCTGGGCCTCGATGCCGCGATTGGAGCGAAAGACCACGAGGCGGGGGCGCTCCGCCGAGCCCGAGAGCCGGCTGCGGACGCGCTGGTGGCGACGCTCGCGAGCCGCGCGTGTCGTCAGGGTTGCCATTACCAGATGGTTGATCGGTAATTGGCGTGCCCGCGGGGACGAGCCGCCATCCGTGGGTGCGGGAATTGCTGGTCAACCATCTAGGCCCGCTTTCCTAGCTTGCGGGCGACGTATTCACCCTCGTAGCGGATGCCCTTCCCCTTGTAAGGCTCCGGTGGGCGGACGCGACGGATCTCGGACGCGATCTGGCCGACCTGCTGCTTGTCGATCCCCTTGACGATCACGACCGTGGGCTGCGGGACGTCGAACGTGATTCCTTGCGGCGGATTGACCGAGACCGGGTGCGAGAAACCGACGTTCAGCTCGAGGCTCGTACCCCGGAGCGAGGCCCGATAGCCGACGCCCTGGATCTCGAGCGTCTTCTCGAATCCCTTCGTGACGCCCTCGACCATGTTCGCGACGAGCGAGCGCGTCAACCCGTGCAGAGCCCGGTCCTGGCCCCGCTCCGTCGGGCGCGTGACGACGATCTGGTTTTCCTGCTGCTCGACGGCGATCCGCTGCGGCAGCTGCTGCGAAAGCTCACCGAGTGGACCGTTCACCATCACTCGCCCAGGAGAAATCGAGACGTTGACGCCGGATGGAAGTGGAATTGGGCTTTTACCGATTCTGCTCATTCGAACTCTCGTTTCTGTTTCATGTCGGCGTCACCAGACGAAGCAGACCACTTCTCCACCGACGCCCAGCTCCTGCGCCCGCTTGCTCGTGACGAGCCCGCCGGAGGTGGAGATGACAGCCGTGCCCATGCCGCCAAGGACGCGCGGAAGGCGCTCCTTCTTCGCATAGATCCGGCGTCCGGGCTTCGAGACGCGCTTCAGGTCGGTGATGACTCGCTCGCGGTTCTGCCCGAACTTGAGCTCGATGACAAGGGTATCGAACGACTCACCCTGCTCGATCCGGTAGTCGCGGATGTAACCCTCCTCCTTGAGGATGCGGGCCAGCTCCGTCTTCAGGTTCGACGTGGGCATGGACACGGTCTCCTGGAGCGCCTTGTTGGCGTTTCGAATCCGGGTGAGCATGTCTGCAACTGGATCAGTCAGCATCTGGTGTCACCAGCTCGCTTTGGTCATGCCGGGGATCGCACCCTCGTGCGCCAATTCGCGGAGGCAGATACGGCAGAGGCCGAAGCGCTTGTAGACGGCCCGCGGCCGCCCGCAGCGGTTGCAGCGTGTGTACTGGCGCGTCTTGAACTTCTGTGGTCGCGCCGCCTTCGCGATCAAGCTCTTCTTAGCCATGCAAGTAGGTCCTCCTAGCTTTCTGCTCGGAAGGGCAGGCCGAGCTCCCGCAGGAGAGCCAACCCCTCTTCGTCCGTCTTGGCGGACGTGGTGATGGCCACGTCGAGGCCCCGGACGCTGTCGATGTCGTCGTAGTCGATCTCCGGAAAGATGATCTGCTCGCGTACGCCGAGCGAGTAGTTGCCGCGCCCGTCGAAGCTCTGAGCCGAGAGCCCGCGGAAGTCGCGAATGCGCGGCAGCGCGATCGAGACGAGACGGTCGAGAAACTCGTACATGCGAGCGCCGCGAAGTGTCACCTTGGCGCCGATCGGCATGCCCTCTCGAATCGTGAAGCCGGCGGTCGACTTTCGGGCGCGGCGGACCTGCGCCCGCTGGCCCGTGATCGTCGTCAACTCCTCGACCGCGCTGTCCAGGGCCTTTGTATTCGTCTTCGCCTCGCCGACGCCCATGTTCACGGTGATCTTCACGACCCGCGGAACCTCCATGATCGAGCGGTATTCGAACCGCTCCCGGAGCCGCTCGCGGATCTCGGCGTCGTACCGGTCCTTCAGGCGCGGGGTCGGGATTTCGGTCGCGGTCGATGTCATCGATCCACCACCTCTCCGCAGTCGGCGCGCTTGCAGACCCGCACCTTGATCCGGCCGCCCTTCCCGTCGTCGCGGAAGTCGTAGCCCACGCGCGATGCCCGGTTGCAGGCGGGGCACACGATCATCACGTTCGAGATGTCGATGGGCGAGGCGATGTCGAACACCCCTCCCGGCTGCACCTGGGGCTGGCCCATCCGGCTCGAGTCGCGCATCGGGCGCGCCCGCCGGTGCTTCTTTGCCATGTTCAGGTTCTCGACGATGACCCGGCCCTCACCGGGACGCGCCTCGAGGATGCGACCCTGCTTGCCGCGGTCCTTGCCGGAGATGACCTGGACCACGTCTCCCTTGCGGATCTTCAACGTCGCGGCCATTAGAGGACCTCCGGGGCGAGCGAGACGATCTTCATGAAGTTCTTCTCCCTGAGCTCGCGCGCGACAGGCCCGAAGATGCGAGTGCCGCGCGGGTTGTTCGCAGCGTCGATGATCACGGCCGCGTTCTCGTCGAACGCGATCGAGGTGCCGTCGCCCCGTCCGAAGGGCTTCTTCGTTCGGACGACGACCGCCTTGACGACCTCGCCCTTCTTCACGGTGCCCTGCGGGGTCGCCACCTTCACGGTGCCGACGATGGTGTCGCAGACCCGCGCGTAGCGGCGATGCGATCCGCCGAGTACGCGGATGCAGAGGAGCGACCTGGCTCCGGTGTTGTCCGCGACGCGAAGTCTCGATTCCTGCTGGATCATGAAACGTCGGTCACCTGGCCTGTTCCACGACCTCGGCGAGACGCCAGTTCTTGGTCTTAGAGAGCGGGCGCGTCTCGATGATGCGAACGACGTCGCCCACGTTCGCCTCGTTCTGCTCGTCGTGCGCGTGGATCTTCTGCGAGCGGCGGACGACCTTCTTGTAGCGCGGATGTGGCTTCGCGCTGTCGACACGAACGACGATCGTCTTGTCCATCGCGTTCGAGACGACGGTGCCGCGCCGCTCCTTCCGCTGCCCTCTGGAGTGCTCGGGCTTCGGCAGGCGGACGAGCGGGCCACGCTCGGAAGGCTTTCTCGCACGGGCGCGAGCCTTCCTCGACTGCATGCGCGCCGTCCGTTCGGCCTTGGGCCGGCGAGGGGTCTTCGGCTTCGCAGGCTCGTTCGGAGGTGCAGCCACCTCCGCCACGGGCTCCGGAGGCTCGGTCTCGGCGGCGGCCTCGGGCTCGGGCTCGGCGGGGGCCTCGGGTTCGGCTGCCGCCTCTTCGGCAACGGGCTCCTCGACTGCAGGCTCGGCCTCTGCCTCCGGCGCTGTCTCCTCTACGACCGGCCCCTCGGCGACGTCCTCGGTCCGAGGCTCCTCGGCAGCAAGCTCCTGGACCTCGGCCTCGGGCGCCGCTTCCGCGGCAAGCTCTTCGGAATGCGGCTCCTCGGG
>JBPCPR010000116.1:0-2596 GCA_050998925.1 Gaiellaceae bacterium | reverse complement strand
GCCGAGTGCCGCGCCCGCGACGGCATCGAGGACGTAGTGGTTTGCGGTCACGAGCACCGTCAGCGTCACGAGCGGCGGGTAGGCCGGCGCCAGGCGGCGAACGAGCGGGCTTCGGCTCGTCTCCGCCATCCCGGTCGCGGTAACCACGGCATAGGCCACGTGGATCGAAGGCATCGCCGCGATGGGGTCATAGAGCTTGGCGATCAGTCCGGAGTCGAGATCGAAGCCGCTCACCTCGGCGATCGTGTCGACGAAGTGATCGAGCGTCCGTGGAGGTGCGGTCGGGAAGAGCAGAAAAACCGGGTGCGCGCCGAGAGTCGCCAAGACCGCCGCACGCCGTAGGCGAGGGAATTCCGGGCTGCGCCGGAAGAAGAGCCGCATCAGCCACCCGACGGTCAGCCCCACGTTGGCAACTGCGTAGGCGACGTTCAGGACGGCGATCAGGCGCGTCCGCGGCAACAGCAGCCGCTGCAACTCGGGCTCGACGTGGATCCGAAGCCGTCGCTCGAATGCCACGATCCGCTCCGCGTTCCGGCGAGCCTGCGCGCGGCCCTCGTCGTTCACGACGGCGCTCCGGACGAACAGGTAGACGGCGTACAAGCCGAGCCCGATCACGACCTCGCGCCGTCCCGAGAAAGTGCCGTCCCGGCTGCCCTGTCCGCCCATGGACTGCGGATTCTCCCAACTACACGACCACACAGGCGATACCTTGAGACCGTGAAGCGGAAGGCCCTGCGTCTCGTGATCGGATCGGCGGCCACCGCCGCCTTCCTGATCCTCTTTCTTCGGGAGGTGGATCTAGGGCAGGCGTGGCGACAGATCCGCGAGCTTCCTGGCCTGACGATGCTCGGAGCGCTCGGCCTCGTCCTCGTGAACATCGTCGTCATGACCTTGCGGTGGCGCGTCCTGCTGGAGGGGGCCGGCTACCGCGTCTCTCTGCGGGCGCTCTTCTCCTCGGTGTGCGTGGGGCGCGGGGCCAACAACATCCTGCCGGCGCGCGGCGGCGACCTGATCCGAATCGAGTCGATGCGCGAGCTGGCGCACATCCCTGCGTTCGTGACCGCGGGGACGCTGTTCGCGGAACGTCTGCTCGACGGCGTCGTTCTCGCAGCCTGGATCGTCCTCGGGGCCGTCCTGCTCGGCCAGGGAGGGCCTCTCTTGCTCACCGGGATCGCACTCTCGGCCGGGACGGCGCTCGGCGTCGTCCTAGTCGCGCTCGCCGCGCGTGACCCGGATCGGACAGAGCGCATCGTCTGGCGGGCCGCCAAGCGGCTGCCACCACGGTGGCACACCCGCATCACGCGAGCGGCGGCGAACTTCGTCGAGGGGCTCGGGAGCTTCACGAACCTGCGGCGCGTGCTCCTCGTGTTCGGCACCTCGGCGGCAATGTGGCTGGCCGACGTGGCGATGTATGTCATCGTCGGGCGCGCCTTTCACCTCAAGCGCGAGACGGGCGGCTACTTCCTCCTCGAGGGGATCGGGAACCTCGCGCTCGCAGTGCCGGCGACTGCGGCGGGAATCGGCAGCTACGACTACCTGACGCTCGTGGCCGCGCGGGGCATCGACGTGCCGGAGCACACGGCGACCGCCTACGTCCTGACCATGCACGCGCTCACCGTCCTGCCCGTCACGGTGCTCGGCGCGCTGCTCGTTCGCCCCGCGCTTCCGCGCCTCTTCCGCGGGCGCGGCGCCGAGGCGGCCTAGACCCGGCCGCTCTCGAGCTCCCGCGCGAGGAAGACGAGGCTCGGGTCGTCGTCGGGCAAGCTGTCGGCCGACGCGAGCGCAAGACGAAGCCTCCTCTCACGCCCCGGGACCCCGAGCAGCTGCGGATCGACGTTCCTCCCCTCTGCAACAGCTCGCTCGACCTCCCCCTCGAGCGCAGCCCCGACAGATCCGCGCCGTCCCGAGCGGATCCATCCGGCGACCACCTGGCCGCACGTGAGCGGCGTCGCCAGGCGGAGGGCCGAGAGCACCGTTTCCTCGAGCACCTCCCCGGGTGGGGCGAGCGGCTCGCCGAAGGAGACGAGGGCGCGGGTCCGGCCGCGAACGAGCGGGTCGTAGGCAACGCCGACCGGTTGCAGCACCTGCGGCCTCGCCCGCCGAACGAGGGACGCGAGCCCGCGCTGGAGCGGGCCGATCTCGCCGTTGGGCGAAGGGCGGCCCTCCGGGAAGATCAGGAGGACTGCCCCCCGCGAGACGACGTCTACGAGCTCCCGGAAGTTTCGCACGGTGTCCGAGGCCCGCTGCGACCACACCGGCTCGAGCGCCGGCGCGTCGAGCTCGGCCCGGGTGTGCGACCGCCACAGGACGTCGGCGTACTCGCCCCGCAGCACGTCGGTCGCAAGCCGCGGCTCCGGCAGGCCCACCGCACGCGCGCGCTTCTGCAGGGCTTCGAGGTCGTCGGGCGGCAACGCCCCCGCGAGCTCGAGCTGCGGGAGCCGACGGCAGACTTCCTCGAGCCGAACTACCGTCGCACTCCGGATCGGAAAGAGCGTCAGACCCCGCACGTACGGGTCGATTCCAACCGGGAAGAGGAGGCGCCGGAGCCGAAGCGGGAGCGCGGGCGGGAACCCCGCGAAGAATCCCGGTACGAACA
>JBPCPR010000088.1:0-5017 GCA_050998925.1 Gaiellaceae bacterium | reverse complement strand
GCCGGATATAGCCTGAATCGCGAGAGCAGCGTCGATCGCACGCTCGCCGCACAGGCTCTCCTGGCGGCGATCGCCGAGCGTGGAGCGGACGCCGTCGGATAGGCCTATCGCGGCCCCGGCCTCGACCTCCAGGTCTCGAAGCAACGCTCGGGGGCTAGCGAGCTGCTCGGCTCGGTGAGCGTTCCAGTCGACGCAACCCAGGTTCTCGTCCACGTACGCGACTACACGAAAGGCCACCCCTCGCTCGCAGCCAACAACCATCCGGTTCGCCATGGAGCCGTCGTCGGGATCCACAACGGAATCATCGAGAACGACGAGTCGCTCTTCGCGGAGCGCAACTTTGAGCGCGCTGAACCGGACATGACCGTCGACTCGGAGGCCATCTTCGCCCTCATGGAGGCCGAGGGAAACCGTGCGCTCCCCCTCGAGGAGCTGTACGGGGCGATGGCGGCCGCCTGGGTCGACGAGCGGGTTCCCGACGTCCTCTTTCTCGCCCGGGGAGTCGGACGGCCGCTCTGGCTCGGCGAAGGAGCACACGAGGTTCTGTTCGCCTCGACGAAAGATGCCCTCGAGCTCGCCGAGACCTACGCCGGCCTCAAGCTCCGCAAGCGCGAGGTGCCCGAGGGCTCGCTTCTGACCGTCGTCGAGGGACGCGCAGTCAAGACTGAGGCCTTCGAGCCCGACCGGAGCTTCCGCGAGGCAGACCCCCTCCCCTCCATCCGTGCTCCAGAAGAGCGCGTTTCGTGCCTCCGCCGCCTGGCCGTGCTCGCCGCGGCCGCAACGACCTAGGAAACCTTCCCATCCGGGCCGACCTGGGCGCCGAGGCCCACGAGGCGCTCTCGCAGGCGGTACTGGAAGCTCGACCAGGCACCGCGCCCGCGGTCGAACAGGCGATACACCTGCCACTCGGTCAGCATCCGGGGGTCCTGGCGACGAGCCTCGGCCCAGTCGGCGAAGCGCGGCAGGCGCCCGAGACGGCGTGCCAGAAGTTCGCCCTGGGCCAGCGCACGCTCCACCCGGTCATCCGCGCTGGGAATGTCGAATCCGGCCTCACGAAGAGCGTTCGTGAGCGAGCCGAACGTCTGCCAGAGAAGCGACTTCGAGGGCGCGCTGCCGCGGCGGTTCGCGAGATCCCGCCCGGTGGGAGCCCGGCCGAGCTCGTTCCCGAGCGCTCGCAGCTGCTCCAGGAGCTCTTCGCGGGTGGCGAAGCGGCGGGCGGAGAGCCCTGCGAGTCGCTTGGCCGCGTTCCAGCTCCCGAAGCGCCCGACGACAGTCTGCGGGTGGACTCCCGCTTTGGGATCGTCCGCGAGATCACGCATGGTCGGCGACCGGCCCAGGCGAGAAGCGCAGTCCCGAAGCGCCGTCAGGATCTCATCGTCCGAGTAGCGCCGGCGGAGCCCTGCGCGAAAGCTCGCCAGCGAAGCCGGATCGATCTCCTGAAACGGGTTTGATCCTGACTTCCCGGTCATACGGTACGACCTACTGGGAAGGATAGAGCAGATTAGGTGGGCTGCAAGTACCCGAACTCGGCGAGAAGCGTAGCTGCTTCCGACTCGACATCCGCGAGCTCCTCGGCCGTCAGGTCGCGTCGAAAGCGGCCGACCGACTCGTCGTGGGCCCGCTGAAGGGCCCGGGTGAGCTCGGGGGCTGGTGCGTCCAGGAAGACCGCCAGCTCAGCGGCAACCGCGGCTGGCTCGCTCACCATGCGCTCGTACCGAAGCTCGTGCACCCGCTCTCCGAGGGCGCGAGCAGCCTGGACGTACGCACGCCACGCCCAGGCCCCTCGCCGTGCGTCGGACGTCGTCTGGAACTCCTCGGCCCGAGCCGGCTCGACCCAGAAGCGCGGCTCCGCCCCGTACGGGAGCCCTGCGTCGTCCCCTCCCCTACGGCTCTCGCTCAGCCAGCCGCGATCGAGGAGTGAGCACACCACGTCCCGACCGTCGCGCACGATGTGGACGAAACGCGCCGACGGAAAGGCGAGCGCTGCAGCCTCCGCGACGAATGCTGTCTCGGGCGTCTGCTCGACCGGGCGGAGGCTGCCGACCAGGCCGAGCCGGCGCGCCACGGCCAGCGTTCGGCGGATCCTTCTCGCCGCGGCCTCGGCCGGGAGCGTGGTCAGCTCGGGAACGGACGCCTTGTGCGGACCGACCTCGCCGAGATCCACGAAGCCTGGCAGTGAGCCGATCGACTGCCCGAGGAACGTCGTTCCCGAGCGGGGCGAGCCGATCACGAAGACGAGCCGCTCGTCGAGCGGTCCCAGTCGGTCTCGCAGCGACGGTCCGCCTCGGCGCGCGATGCGCCCGGCTGTACGGAGGTGGAGAACCGCGCTCGAGAGGGTGCCAGGCACCCTCGTATCGTCTCAGAGCGCTCGCCCGAGATCAGGCAGTTGCGAGGAGTTGCCCGAATCGGGCGGTGTGCTCGGGCAGCGCATCCTTCTCCAGCAGACGCTCGAGCGCGGAGACGCATCGGGGACAGAACTGGCCGTCAGCGCCCTCCCGCAGCTCCTCAATCGCCTCGTGCGCCGGTCGCGCGGCGCGATAGATGCGGGTCGTGAGCATGGAGTCGAGCGCATCGGCGACATGGATGATGCGGGCGCCGAGCGGGATCTCCTCTCCGGCGAGCCCGTCCGGGTACCCGGTGCCATCCCAGCGCTCATGGTGGTGGCGGATGGCGGGGACGGCATCGTTCAGGAAGCCGAGCCGATCGATGATGCGCGCCCCCTCGTCGGCGTGGCGCTGCATGTGCGCCCACTCGTCGGTCGTCAGGCTGGCCGGCTTCAGAAGAATCGTGTCGGGCACGGCGAGCTTCCCGATGTCGTGGAAGAGGGCGGCGTGGCCGAGGAGGTCGAGCTCCGCCTGCGAGAGCCGGAGCTCCCGCCCGACCGAGAGCGCGAGCTGCTGGACGCGGCGCGAGTGGCCTGCGGTATACGCATCGCGGGCATCGACGGTGGCCGAGAGACTCTCCATGGCCGCGGTCGAGCGCTCACGCAGAAGCGGGTTCGCCTGCTCGAGCGAGGCGTTCTGGCTTCTGATCGTCTCGGCTGCCTC
This sequence comes from Gaiellaceae bacterium, assembly GCA_050998925.1. Lineage (GTDB taxonomy): Bacteria > Actinomycetota > Thermoleophilia > Gaiellales > Gaiellaceae > DASQGA01. The sequence continues at coordinate 1,970 of JBPCPR010000088.1, read as the reverse complement.
CCGCAGCTTGAAGGCGCTCTTCTGCGTGTGAGTCAGGTACGCGGCCATCGTCTTTCGCATCAGGAGCAGCGGGAGCACGAAGACCGCGAGGCTGTACAGCCCGATCGCTTCGTAAGCCAGGGCGATGGCGCCCGCGACGGCTCCGAAGGCGACGAAGTGTGGGAGGAGCCAGGAGAAGTGCTCATTCCACACGGCACGCCACCGGTCGTGTCCCTCGATCGCCATGGCGCCGCTCGTCAGTCCCGTGTTGACGATGAAGTACGCGCCGCCGGCGACCAGCCCCGCGAAGGCGGTGAAGAGCGCTGCAAGCTTCCCGTTCGACCAGCCGTCGCCGATGGCGAACACGCCGGCGGCGGTCAGGGACGCGAGGCAGAGCGCGCCGATGTTGAAGAGGACGTAGTGAACGGCCGGACGGCTCGCGCTCCAGGCCACCACTGCCATCGTCACGGCGAGCGGCAACGCCGCGCGTGGTCCAAAGAGGGCCACGCCGGCGAGCGCACCGACGGCGCTCACTGAGATGGAGCCGCCCTCGAGCTCGAGCGCGAGGGCCTGCCCGATCCCGACTGCGACGAGCACTGCGACCAGGCCCGGGATCTCGCCGAATCCGTCGTCGACGAGGGCCACTAGTCCGAGGGAGATACCGGTGAAGCTGACAAGTGCGACGACGGCCGCGAGTGGTGGCGAGAGCGCCAGGAAGCGAGGACCGGCCGTGATGTGGCGCTTGGACTCTTCCTGGCGGCGCTCCTGTTCCGGCACGATCGGCACGGCGCGCGGGGCCGGAGCCGTGAACTCCGGATCCTCCGGGACCGAAGCGAGCCTCGCGCTCCGCTCGGCGGGAACGAGAAGAGGCTCGGAGCTTGCCCCGAGTGAGCGGTTTCGTCCCTGCAGCTTCGCACGGTAGACCGCGAGGTCCGCCTGATGGATCAGCTCGTTGACGTCGGAGCCGTCCTCCGGGAAGCTCGCGACTCCAAGCGACACGGTCGCCTTGATCGACTCGCTCGAGGTCGCGACTTCGAAGCGGGCCGCGGCCACCGCCCGCCGAATGCGCTCGGCGGTCTCGAGCGCCTGCTCCGGGCCGGTCTCCGGCAGGAGAATCGCGAACTCCTCGCCGCCGAAGCGCGCAGGCACGTCGTAGTCGCGGAGCTGCATGCGGAAGATGTCGGCCACGCCTTTCAGGACTGCGTCGCCCGCGAGGTGTCCGTACGCGTTGTTGATGTCCCGGAGGAGATCGAGGTCGGCCATGATCACGGTCATCGGGCGCTCGAAGCGCTCCGCGCGGACGAGCTCGTCGCGAAGCTCGGAGGCGAAGTACCGGGCGTTGAAGAGCCCTGTCTTCGGATCGACGCGAGCTTCCTCCTGGAGCGCCGGCACGCTGAGCGACCGGTGGACGAGGAGGAGAGGGGCGACCGCGAACGGGATCAGCCACGGGTTGACGTGCCAGAAGGCCGCGATCGCAACCCCGAGGCAGGCGAGGACCGAGTCGGTGGTGAGCGATTCGAACGTGAAGATCGAGAGCGGGCTGTGACCGCGCGCGAGATGCAGCATGATCGCGAACCCGATCTGGTTGACGACGACGTAGACGAGGGCTGCCAGGACTCCCGTGAGGGCAAGGGAGAGCCGTGGATCTCCGATCGGCGAGTGGTGGGAGAACAGGTGCACCGCCCCCCACGTGGCCATCAGGGCGACCGTGAAGTTCAGGATGTTGAACGCCTGGATGTACCAGGGGTAGCGGGTCTTCAGCCAGTCCGGGATATGAGACACGAGCGCGAGTAGGGCCACGAACTCCGGCGCCAGGAGGAGTGCGCCGGCCACGTAAAAGATCGCGGTCGTGTGGTAGATCTGGTTCCTCGTCGTGGTGACGACGAAGAGCTGCGCGAGGCTCGCCGCGAGGACGACCACCAGGAAGGTTCCCCACCCTCCCGTCTGTGTGTCGAGCTGGAGGACGGGCGGCACGGCGACCGCAACCGTCA
>JBPCPR010000036.1:0-7975 GCA_050998925.1 Gaiellaceae bacterium | reverse complement strand
GTGCGGATGGCTTCCTTGTCGGCCACGGCGGGCCGCACCATATTGCACCGAACCCGGCCGCCCGAGGCGAAGGCTACGACTCGACCCGCTCGATGCTCGCGCAGAGAGTGCGCAGGCGGTCGTCGATCCGCTCGTAGCCGCGGTCGATCTCGCGGACGTTCCCGATCGTGGACGTGCCCTCCGCGCAGAGCGCGGCGATCAGCATCGCCATGCCCGCCCTGATGTCCGGGCTGACCATGCGATCGCCGTAGAGCTTCGTGGGGCCGTTCACGATCGCCCGGTGCGGATCGCAGAGGATGATCCGCGCCCCGAGGTTGATCAGCTTGTCGACGAAGAAGAGGCGGTTCTCGAACATCTTCTCGAAGATCAGCACCGTGCCCTGGGCCTGGGTGGCCACCGCGAGTACGATGGACGTCAGGTCAGCCGGGAAGGAGGGCCAGGGGCCGTCCTCGATCTTCGGAATCTGCGATCCGACGTCGTCCCGGATCACGAGCTCCTGGCTGCCCGGGACGCGGACGCTGGTGCCCTCGAGCTCCCAGTGCACTCCCAGCCGCTCGAAACCAGGCCAGATCCCGACGAGATGCATGGGATCGACGTCCTCGATCACCATCTCACCGTCCGTGACCGCGCCGAGCCCGATGAAGCTCGCGACCTCGATGTGGTCGGTGCAGATCCGCCACTCTCCACCGTGCAGGCGCTCGACGCCCTCGACCCTGAGGACGTTCGAGCCGATCCCGCTGATCCGGGCGCCCAGGGAGTTCAGGAAGTTGCAGAGATCCTGGACATGGGGCTCGCAGGCGGCATTTCCGATCACGGTCTCGCCGCTCGCGAGGACCGAGGCCATGATCGCGTTCTCCGTCCCCGTGACCGAGGCCTCGTCGAGAAAGAGGTTCGTGCCCTTGAGCCCCGCTGGCGCCTTCATCCTGAGCCGCCTGTTCGCGTGGATCTCGGCGCCGAGCCGCTCCAGCGCGTCGACGTGCGTGTCGATCCGCCGCCGGCCGATGACGTCCCCGCCGGGAGGCGGAACGACAGCCTCTCCCTCGCGGGCGAGCAGCGGCCCGGCGAGCAGGATCGAAGCACGGATCCGGCTGCAGAGCTCCTCGTCGAGCTCGCGCTTGGAGATCGTGGCAGCACGAATCCGGATGCGACCGTCAGCCGGCCCCTCGACCTCGACTCCGAGATCGGCGGCGAGCTCCAGCATCGTCTCGACGTCCGTGATCGCCGGGACGTTCGAGAGCGTCACCCACTCCTCGGTCAGGAGACAGGCGGCCACGATCGGAAGGGCCGCATTCTTGTTCCCGGCGGCACGCACGGAGCCCGAGAGCGGGCGTCCGCCCTCGATGACGAACGACTCGCTAGCAGTTGTGGACACGGCGACGTTGAGCATGACCCTTCCTCGTCGCCCGGACAAGGAAAGCCGGGCGAGGCGGGCTATCCTACCCGGCCGTATGGACGTGACAAGAGACCGCGCCTGGGAGACGCTGATCAGGTACACGCAGGCGGAGCCGCTGCGCCGCCATGCCCTGGCCGTCGAGGCTGCCGTGGGGGGCTACGCCCGGCGCTTCGGCGAGGACGAGGAGCTCTGGCGGGCCACCGCCCTTCTCCACGACTTCGACTACGAGATCCATCCGACCCTCGACAAGCATCCGCAGGACGGAGCCCCCATCCTGCGTGAGGAGGGCTATCCGGAGGAGCTCGTCGAGGCGGTGCTCTCGCACGCCGAGCACCTGGCCATGCCGCGGGACACGCCGCTCAAGAAGACGCTCTTCGCCTGTGACGAGCTCGCGGGCTTCGTGCACGCGTGCGGCCTGGTTCGTCCCGACGGGATCGCAACGCTCGAGCCGAAGTCAGTCAAGAAGAAGCTGAAGCAGCCCTCGTTTGCGGCAGGAGTCCACCGCGACGAGGTCTACGCGGGCGCCGAAGGCCTCGGCCTGGAGCTCGACGACCACCTCACGAACGTGATCGAGTCGATGCGCCCGATCGCGGGCGAGCTCGGGCTGCGGACGGAAGCCTCCGCCCGCGGCTAGAAGGGTCGGTGGAACGCCGCTCGTCGTCGCGGCCCGAGGGCACAGCGCTCGTTTCGCCGAGCCTCCTAGTCGCGAAGACCGGCGGCGAGCCGCTCGAGGTCGATCGAACTCGTCCAGAAACCGCAGGAGACGCGGACCCAGCCGAGCGCGGGCAGGTCGCGGACGACGACGCCCCGTTCGGCAAGCGCGGCCACGAGCGCCGCTGCATCGCCGTGCGGCCGAAAGGACACGATGGTCGCCTGCCCGGGCTCGGTTATTACCTCCGCCGGCGTCGCACAGAGCTCGCGGCACGCCTCTGCGGTGTCGCGAGCACGCGCGAAGCGCTCGTGGCCTGCCTCGTCGGCAAAGCGCAACGACTCGAGCAGGCCGGCTACCGGCCCCGGCCCGATCCACACCGACTCGAACCGCCTCGCGTCGGGCCAGGGAACGAGGGCGACGGTGTCCTCCCACGAGAGGTAGGACGGGGCCGTCACGGCGAGCTCCTGCACCCGGTTAGGGCGCACGTAGAGCGCTCCCGTCGTGTCCGGGCCCAGGAGCCACTTCTGGCCGGAGACCGTGTAGAAGTCGCAGCCGAGGGAGCGGACGTCGACGGGGATCGCCCCCACCGACTGGGCGCCGTCCACGAGCAGCCGAAAGTCGCGGCCCGCGAGCTCGGCGACGGGCAAGACCGCTCCGGTCGTCCACGCGACGTGCGAGATCGCCACGAGCCGAGTCCGGTCGGAGAGCTCGGCCTCGATCGCGGCCAGCGCCTCCGACGCCGGCCGGTCCTGGGCGCGCGCGACCCGGACCTGCGCGGGCGAGACGTGGAGGGCACCGAGCAGGCCCGGGTGCTCGAGATCCGTGGTGACGATCTCGTCCTCCCGCCCGAGCTGGAGCCCGGAGAGCACGATGTCGCAGCCCTCCGTCGTCGACGTCGTGAGGGCGAGCGAGGCCGAATCTGCTCCGATCGTCTTCGCGAGCGCCTCGCGAAGCGCCGTCCTGAGCTCTCCCGACTCCTCCCAAAGCGCGGCGCTCGACCGGCCCTCGGCGACCGCGCGCTCCTGCCAGCGCACGACCACGTCCACCGTTCGCCGCGGGAGCGGCCCGAACGTGCCGGTGTTCAGGTACGCGAGCCGCTCGAGCACAGGCAGCTCGGCACGCACGGCCGCGAGGTCTATGCGACCACCGCCTCGACCGGCGCATGATCGGACAGGAGCGCCCCGTCCCCGGTCCGCCGCCGCTCGAGAGGCCACCGGCTCGGCTCGCGCTCGAACTCGAGGCCTTGTACGAGGATCTGGTCGATCCCGTCCAGAGGCTCCGAGAAGCCGGGCAGGGCGTGCCCGCGGGAGTTGAAGTCGCCGCACAGGATCGTGGGCGCCTCGGGAGGCCAGAAAAGCGCGAGCCGGTCGGCCTCGGCTGCGGCGAGCGAGTGATCCTTCGTCGCGTGGAGATTCGCGACGACGATGACACGCTTCCCGTCCCGCACGTGGACAGCCTGGCAGACACGGCGGTTCCAAGCCCAGTCGAGGCGCTCGCGAGGCGAGAGCTTGCGGGCCCGCGCCTCGGCGGATCTGAAGGGCCCCGGGTTCAAGCGGATGGCTCGCGGCGTCCCGAGGAGTTCGAGTCGGCCTGAGAGGAGCAGGGCATTCGCCTGGCCGGTGAGAAGAGATCGGAAGCGGCGTGGGTTCCGCTCCGTGAACTTCCGTGCGAGCGGACCGCCGAGCGGGGGCATCGCGACGGCGGGGACGACAGCCATGCCGCTCCAGGCCTCGAGTCGCCCAAGTGACCAGACCGGGACTTCCTGGAACGCGACTACGTCCGGGGCGTCCTCGACCGCGGTGCGGACCATCTGCTCCAGATGGAGCGTGCCGGACGGCGGCGAGGTGCGGCCGTGGAAAAGGTTCCAACTTCGGACGAGGAGGCTCACGGGCGCGATTACTGTAGGGCGGTGCGCGTCACGCTCGTCGACCCTGGAGCGTTCACGATCCCGTACGATCACGCGCTCGCGTCGGCGCTCGCGCGACGCGGGCTCGACGTCGAGCTCGTGACGTCCCACTTTCGCTTCGCTCGGGCGCCCGACCCCGACGGGTACAGGCGACGTGAGCTCTTCTACCCGCTCAGCTCCCGGCTCTTCCGCCGCTCGAGGCTGCGGCTCCCCGTTCGCGCCGCGGAGCATCTCGTGGGCCTGGCACGGCTTCGCCGGCTCCGTCCGGACGTGTTGCACGTCCAGTGGGCGCCACTCCCGCCCGCAGATCTGCGCCTGCTTCCTCTCCGCAGCCCCTCGGTGATGACCGCACACGACATCCTCCCCAGGCGCTGGGCCTCGACGCCCGACCGCTGGCGGCGCCTTTACAGCCGCTTCGACCGCGTGATCGTTCACAGTGAGCACGGCCGGGACCGGCTCGTGGACGAGGTGGGCGTGGGGCGCGACCTGATCCGCGTCATCCCACACCCCGTCTTTCCGGGCTCGACCGCCTACGACGACGACGGGCGGACGATCCTCTTCGTCGGCGTCATCCAGCCCTACAAGCAGCTCGGCCACGTCCTGGACGCGGCGGCGCGAATCGGCGCCCGAACCATCGTCGCCGGGGATCCCGCCATGGACGTCTCGCGCTGGCGCAACCGGCCAGGCGTCGAATGGCGTCTCGGCTACCTCGACGACGCGGAGCTCGACGACGCGCTCCACCGGGCCACGGTCGCGGTCTTCGCCTACCGACAGGAGCTCGACCAGAGCGGCGCGCTCCTCCGCGCCCTCGGCTCCGGCGTGCCGGCCGTCTCCTACGACGTGGGCGGGATGGCCGAGCCCGTCCGCCGGTTCGGCGCCGGCGCAGTCGTGCCAGCGGACGACCGCGAGGCGCTCGCCGAGGCAGCCGGGCGGCTCCTCGCCGATGCGGACGCGCTCGCCCGGGCGCGCGCAGGGGCACGCCGTGCCGCAGCCGAGCTCACCTGGGAGGCGGCCGCAGAGGCACACGAAACCGTCTACGAGGAGATCTTCCGTTGAGCCCGCCAGGCCGCTTCCAGGAGGTCGCCGAGCGCCAGCTCGTGCTCTTCCGCGAAGACGAGGCCGAGCTGCTCGGCGAGGTCGAGGAAGCGCTCGACGCCTACAACGGCGCGAGTCGGGACGAGGCCGAGGAGCGCTACGGCGAGTTCGTCGACCTCGTGGACGCCGGCCGTGAGGTTCTCCTCGACATGAGAGACGGCTTCGCAGCGTCCCTCGACGAGGAAGCGGCGGAGGAGTATCGGCTCGTCTTCGACGACCTCGTGCGGAAACGCTTTCCCCGCTTCGGCCTCGAGCTCGACTAGGCGGATCTGGCTCCAAAACGAACCGTTCTCCACCTGTGAACAGTGTAGGTAGCCGTATGACTGAAGCGCTCGACCGCTGTCACACTTCGTACGTGACCATGAGCGTCTTGATCGTCGACGACCATCCGAGCTTTCGCGCTACCGCGCGCGTCCTCCTCGAGTCCGAGGGGTTCGACGTGATCGGCGAGGCCGAGGACGGATCGACGGCCCTCGAGGCCGTCGCCGCGCTGCACCCGCAGATCGTCCTGCTCGACGTCCAGCTCCCGGACCTCGACGGCTTCGAGGTCGCCGCGCGGCTCTCCGAGCTGAACGGATCCGGCCCGGCGGTGATCCTGACCTCGAGCCGGGATCGTGTGGACTTCGGCTCGCTCGTCGAGGAAAGCGGTGCGCGCGGGTTCGTGCCGAAGGCCGAGCTGTCGGGCGCCGCTCTGCTCTCCCTGCTTAACTAAGAGTCTCAATGAGGCCCCTCAGGACCGCCCTCTGGCCAGTCGCGCTGCTCGCGGGCCTGGGCGCCTTCGCTCTCATCCTCACGAGCGAGCACGAGGAGACGCCCGTAATCACGGGAGCTCTCACTCTTCTCGTCGGCTGGTCGTTCGCCTTCAGCGGTCTCGTCGCGTGGACCCGCCGGCCCGCGAACTTCTTCGGTGCCCTCATGGTTGCGGCGGGGCTCGCGTGGTTCGTCCGCGCCGTGGTGGCTGCCGACGAAGCCTTCGCGTTCACGGTGGGCCAGATCCTGCAATACCTCGTCTTCGGGATCCTCGTCCATCTTCTGCTCGCCTATCCGCGCGGTCGGCTCGAGTCTCGCCTGTCGCGCATCCTCGTGGCTGTGGCTTACCTGGAGGCGACGGTCGTCCAGGTCGTGTACCTCCTCTTCGAGCGTCTCCGTGCTCCGGGCTGCACGGGCTGCCCTGCGAACAAGATCCTCCTCTCGGAGAACCCCGACGTGGCCGAAGGGATCCTCTTGGCGAGCCGGGCGGGCGGGATGGTGATCGCCGTCCTCGTCGCCTGGATCTACCTGAAGCGCTGGCAGGTGGCGACGCCGACCGCGAGACGGGTCCTCGGGCCGGTGCTCGGCACGGGTCTCCTGGCGACGGCGCTGACGACGACCTGGCTCGGCGCGAGCACCATCCACGACGACGCCGGCCGGTATGCGTTCTGGGCCACGATGACGGGGCTCGCCCTCGTCCCGCTCGCGTTCCTCGCCGGGCTCCTGCGCAGCCGGCTTGCCCTGGCGAACGTGGGGCAGCTCGTCGTCGCGCTGGGGCAGACGGCACGGCCGGGCGAGCTCCGCGACGCGATCGCCAAGGCGCTCGGAGACCCGTCCGTAGCGCTTGCCTACTGGCTGCCGGAGTCGGAGACCTGGGTTCGGATCGATGGCAGGCGCCTGCCCTCCCTTGCCGATGCAGAACAGGGTCACGTCGCGACGATCGTCGAGCGTCACGGCGAGCGGGTTGCCGCGATCGTCCACGACGCTTTCCTCAACGAGGATCCCGAGCTCCTGGACGCCGTCGTTGCCGCCGCGGGCCTCGCGTTCGAGAACGAGCAGCGTCTGGCCGCGCTCACGCAGTCCGAGGCGCGGATGCGAGGGGTCCTGAACGCCCTGCCGGATCTCATGTTCCGCATGTCCCGCGAAGGCGTGTACCTCGCGGTCAAGGCAGAACGGACGGGCGATCTGGTCGTGCCTCCCGACCAGCTCATCGGCCGAAACGCTCGGGACATTCTCCCCCGTGAGATCGCGGGGCCTCTGCTCAACTGCATCGAAGAAGCGCTCGAGCAGGGAGCCGCGCGCACCGTGGAGTTCGAGTACGAGCTCGAGCTGGAAGGCTTCCCCCGGTTCTTCGAGGCGCGCATCGTCCCGAGCGGCGAAGATGAAGTCGTCATGCTCGTCCGCGATTTCACCGAGCGCCACAACTCGGAGGTCGAGCGCCAGCGGCTGCAAGCGGAGCTCCGCGAGCGGCTCGAGGAGCTCCAGGCCTCGCGAGCCCGGATGGTGGAGGCGGGCGACAACGAGCGGCGGCGGCTCGAACGGAACCTCCATGACGGAGCGCAACAGCGGCTCGTCGCGCTCTCCCTCAGCTTGCGCCTCGCGCAGGCGAAGCTGGCAGAGCCCGACGCGGCGCGTGCGATCCTCGACGGCGCGAGCGAGGAGCTTGGAGCCGCACTCGAAGAGCTGCGGGAGCTCGCACGCGGCATCCATCCAGCCGTTCTCACGGATCGGGGACTCGGCCCGGCACTCGAGGCGCTCGTCGGTCGGACGCCGCTCCCGGTCGAGGTCGAGGCCCAGCTCGAAGAGCGCCTGCCGGAGCAGGTCGAGGCGGCCGCCTACTACGTAGTCTCCGAGTCCCTGGCGAACGTCGCCAAGTACGCGAACGCGTCGTCGGCACGCGTCAGCATCAGCCGGCGAAATGGGGCGGCGATCGTCGAGGTCGCCGACGACGGCGTCGGCGGGGCAGACCCGGCCCGCGGGTCCGGGCTCCGCGGTCTCGTCGACCGGGTGGAGGCGCTGGAGGGTCGGCTCGAGGTCGAGAGCGGTCCAGGGCGAGGCACGCACACCAGGGCGGAGATCCCGTGCGAGTAGTGCTCGCCGACGACGCCGTCCTGCTTCGGGAGGGAATCGCGCACATCCTGGTCGAGTCGGGTTTCGAGGTAGTCGGACACACCGGGAC
>JBPCPR010000312.1:0-6552 GCA_050998925.1 Gaiellaceae bacterium | reverse complement strand
CCGTACGCCCGCGCGGGCTACGCTGGACGCGGGGGAACGACTAACAAGGGGGCCCCAGGGGGGAGACTCGGGCGCGGGTAGAAATAGGGCCGCGGGAGCGGGCTACAGGTTCGTCTCGTCGGTGATGCCTGCCATCACCGATTCCTGGGAGCGCTCATGGAGGCGCTCGCGGCCACGGCGCACGGCGCCGAGGAACTTGTCGAGATTGACTTCGAGCGTCGACAGGATCGAGTCTGCCCAGTCCTCCATCTCGAGCCGGGTCTCGCGCGCCTGCCGCCGGGCCTCTTCCACGATCTCCTGCGCCTGGCGCTCGGCGAGCTTCACGATCTCCGTCTGCGACGCCTCGCGAACTGCCTGCTCGCGCGCCTCGCCGAGGATGCGGTCGCTCTCCCGCTTCGCCTCGGCCAGCATCTCCTGCCGCTCCTTGACGATCCAGCGCGCCTGCTTGATCTCCTCGGGGATCGTCGCCCGCATCTGATCGAGGATGTCGTAGATCTCCTCGCGGTCGATCCGGACCTGATCGGTCAGGGGGACAGCCTTCGCGTTGTGCACGAGGTCGTCGAGCCTGTCGATGAGTACGAGAACGTCCATTCGGCTCGCAGTCTACTCGCGAGGACTTACGGGCGCGCCAGGCTTGGCGCGCGGGAACATCTCCTCGAACCGGCGTGCCACCTGGGCCGGGACCAGATCCTCGACGGTGGCGCCGAACGAGGCGATCTCCTTGACGCCACTCGAGGAAAGGAAGCTGTACTGCGGACTCGACATGAGGTACATCGTTTCGACTTCCGGCGCGAGCTTCCTGTTCAGGTGGTGCATCTGGAACTCCCACTCGAAATCCGAGATCGCACGAAGGCCCTTCACCATCGTCCGGGCCTTCCAGCGCCGCGCGAATTCGACCACGAGCTCGGAGAAGACCTCGACCGCGACGTTTCCCGTCTCGGCGAGCGCCGGCCGGAGAAACTCGACACGCTCCTCGACCGAGAACATCGTGCGCTTGTGCTGCGGGTCGCGGACGACCCCGACGACGACTCGCTCGAAGATCGTGGCGGCGCGCGTGATGATGTCCAGGTGCCCGTTGGTCACCGGGTCATAGGCTCCGGGGCAAATCGCGGTGACCGGGCTCACGTTGCTCACGACGCAGGCCCTTCGAAGACCGTCACGCGGGCGGAGCCGTAGCGGCGGCTCGTCCGCTTCGGCAGCGGGAGCTCCGGCTCCTCGCGGGCATCCGACTCGACGACGACCATGCCCTCGGGCGCGACAACGGCTGGGAGATGTGCCTCGAGCACGGGGAGAAACCCTGTCAGCATGCGGTAGGGCGGGTCGATCAGCACGAGATCGTACTGCCTTCCGGCGGCCGCGTCCGCTGCGAGCTTGCGGCCAACGTCCAGCCGCAGGACGGTGGCGTCCTCGAAGTCGAGCTTCTCGAGGTTTCGGACGATGGCCTGGGCGGCCGCACGATCGCTCTCGACGAAGGTGGCGCGCGTCGCCCCGCGCGAGAGAGCCTCGAGGCCCATCGCGCCCGAGCCGGCGAACAGGTCGAGGACCTCCATGCCGTCGACGGGGCCGATCAGGTTGAAGGCGGCTTCGCGCACCCGGTCCCCGGTCGGGCGGGTCTCACGCCCGCCCGGAGCGAAGATCCGGGCCCCCTTACGCGAACCCGCGATGATCCGCATCGCCGAAGAGCCGGTCGACCTCGTCCGCCAACGGCCCTTCCTCGTCCACGAGCTCGGCGGCCCACCGGCGGGCGCGCGAGAGAAGATCGCGGTCCCGCGTCAGGCTTGCGAAGCGAAGGTCGGGAAGGCCCGATTGCCTCGTCCCGAGCAGCTGGCCCTCTCCCCGCAGCTCGAGATCGACCTCGGCGAGGCGGAACCCGTCGGAGGTCTCGACGAGCGCTTCGAGACGGCGGCGGGCGGTCTCCGAGAGCTCATCGCGGGCCCGGGAGACGAGCAGGCAGTAGGACTGCTCGGCCCCCCGCCCAACCCGGCCCCGGAGCTGGTGGAGCTGCGCCAGGCCGAACCGATCCGCTTCCTGGACGATCATGATCGTCGCGTTCGGGACGTCCACACCCACCTCGATCACGGTCGTTGCAACGAGGACGTCGAGTTCGCCGCGCTTGAACGCATCCATCACGGCGCGGCGCTCGGATGGACGAAGCCTGCCGTGCAGGCAACCCACCCGGAACTCGCGGAGCTCCGCGCGCTGGAGCCGCTCGGCCTCCTGCTCCGCCGCGCGCGCCTCGATGGCCTCGGACTCGCTCACGAGCGGGCAGACGACGTAGGCCTGCCTCCCCCCAGCGAGGTGACGCTGAAGCCGGGTATAGGCCTCGGCACTCCGCTCTTCCGTCACCCACGAGGTGACGACGGGCTTCCGCGACCTGGGCGGACGGGCGATCTCGGTCACGTCGAGGTCGCCGTAGACGGTCTGGGCGAGCGTCCGGGGAATGGGTGTGGCGGTCATGTGGAGGACGTGGGGAGAGTGCGAGCCGAGGGCCCGGCGCTGCTCCACCCCGAACCGGTGCTGCTCGTCGACGACCGCCACCGCGAGCGACCGGAACGCGACCTGGTCCTGGATCAGCGCGTGCGTCCCGACGGCGATCGCGGCTTCACCCGACGCGAGGGCGGTGCGGGCAGCTGCATGCTCTCGGGCCGGAAGCGAGCTCGTGAGCAGGACGACGGGCACGCCGAGCTCTTCGCAAATTCCTTCGAGCGTCAGGAAGTGCTGCTCGGCGAGGGTCTCGGTCGGCGCCATGAGCGCTCCCTGATGTCCCCGCTCGACCGCCCGGAGCAGCGCGTACAGGGCCACGACCGTCTTACCGGAGCCGACGTCTCCCTGGAGGGGCCGCTGCATCGGCTTCACACCTGCGAGGTCGTGCTCGATCTGCTCGATCGCCGACTGCTGCTCCGGCGTCAGGTCGAACGGCAGCGCCGCGTAGTAGCGGGCGACGAGGTCTCCTTCGGCGCCGAGGCCGGGTGCGACGGCGCCTTCCTCGAGGGCCCGGCGCCGTCGCAGCAGGCCGATCTGGAGCAGGAGGAGCTCGTCGAAGGCCAGGCGGGAGCGTGCCATTTCCGCCTCGACTGCCGATCGCGGACGATGTGCCGCCCGGATCGCATCCGCCCGAAGCGGCGCTCCTTCCGCCGCCCGCAGTCGCGCCGGCAGCGGGTCCTGGAACCAGCGCGCCAGCGCGAGCGCCTGCTCGGCCAGCTCGCGGAGCTTGAACGTCGAGACGCCTTCGCTCGCCGGATACACCGGGACGAGACCGACCGTGTGCAGCCCCGCCCCCTCGGAGGCGATCTCGTGCCGGGCGACGCGGAAGGTCGCCGCCCCGGAGCCGGTCTCGAGCTGCCCGTGGAGGAGCAGCCTGGTGCCCGCCGTGAGCCGCTCGGCGAGCCATGCCTGATTGAACCAGAGCGCGCTCACCCTCGTTCCGGCGGCGTCGACGACCGAGGCTTGGACGATCTTCAGGTTCCGGCGGCGCGTCGGCCGGACCGAGACGCGCTCCACGGTGCAGGCGACGGTGGCTTCCTGCCCCACCAGGAGCTGCCCGAACCCGTCCGCCTCGCGCCAGTCGAGGTAGCTCCTCGGGGTGTGCTCCACGAGGTCGCGAATCGTCCGAAGGCCCAGGCGCGCGAGCTGCTCCGCCACCTTCGGCCCGACGCCCCGAAGCGACTCGATGGATGCCTCCGGGTCCACCCTCCTCCCCGCCTTCGGCCCGTGTTGGTCCACGCCAGCAAAGCTGGCCAGCACAGGGCGCGTGCTTGTCTCGAGGGCCAGGACGAACCGAGTATAGGCCTCTCCTCGGACGGTACTGAGCCCCGAGTGCTGGCCCCCCGTCGTGCTGTAGCTAAGTCTCCCAGTACTCGAGCGGCTCGACTCGGGCAGTGAAGCCGAACGCGCGGAAGTTGACCTTCTGCGAGTCCGGATACCAGGCGATGTCCCGCCCGTCCCTCGTGCCGTAAGCCAGCAGCTCGAGCCGGTCTGCGCCCGCCTGGAAGGCGTGTGCGACCCCCGTGCCGGCCGGGCGCGCGACCACCGAGCCACGCCGCACCGGGATCTTCTCCTCGCCGAGGCGGCAGACCCCCTCACCCTCGAGCACGACGAAGATCTCCTCCTCGGCGGAATGCGTGTGGAAGGGCCAGTTCCACTTCCGGGGTCGGATCGAGTGGTGGTTCAGGCCGGTCCGCCTCGCGCTCAGTGCTAGCTCCCGTTCGACGAAGGCCGACTCTCCGTGGTGGATCTCGTTCGCTTCGGTATCGCGGACGTTCACGATCCCGACCGGGCGCGGCGAGGGATCCGGAAGCTCCTCGTCGCCCGCCTCGGCCTCCCGCTTCCAGGGATGCTTGCCGCCCGGGGTCTCGACCCAGGTGGGTGGGACGCGAACGACGCCGGCCCGCGGCAGCCACGTTCCGGTCGCCGGAACGCGCTGGCCGAAGGCGAGCACGTCGAGCCCATGGCGCCCCGCCACGAGCGTATGCGCCGCCTCGCCTGCCAGGTGGACGAGGCAGTCGCCCTCCGCTACTTCGTAGACGAGCTGGCGCTCTCCCTCCCATTGCCACGAGAGCCCCGAGCCGCTCAGCACGAAGAAGATCTCCTCCTCCGCCAGCTCGAGGTGGAGCGGCGTCGACCGCTTGCCCGGGGTCACCTGGATGCGGCACACGCCGACGGCGTCGCTTCCGGCCGCCTCGCCCAGATCGCTCCAGCGGCCAGAGAGCGGGCCCGTTTCCTGGAGCTCGCCCTCGACCTCGTCCCAATGGGCTACGTGCTGTCTCTGAACCAGAAGGGGCCGAGCGTACCAGGGCCGCCATGCGTTCCCACGACCGGCCCGAGTGTCGTCACCAGGTCGAGAGTGGCGCTCGGGCGGACCCGCTCGATCGTCGCCACGATGCGGTCGGCCTCGGCCTGCGCATCCGCGTGCGCAACGGCCACGTGCCAGGAAGGGTCGTCCTCGCTGGTCGAGACGAGGGCCTGCTCGAACTCGGCGAACGCCTTCGCACGGCCCCGCACGCGCTTGACGGGCTCGACCTCGCCCTCCCGGATCGTGAGAATCGGCTTCACGTTCAGGAGCTGGCCGACGAGCCCGGCCGCCTTTCCGATGCGGCCGCCGCGGACGAGATAGTCGAGCGTGTCGACCGTGAACCGCAGCTCGGACTCGCGGCGAAAGCGCTCGGCGACAGATTCGATCTCGTCGTCGGTGGTCCCGAGCGCGAGCCGGCGCTGGATCGCGCTCGCGAGGATCACGATCCCGGCCGAGACGCTCGCCGAGTCGACGAGCAGCACCTTCTCGCCCCCGACCGCCTCCGCAGCGAGCCGTGCGGACTCGAACGTGCCCGACAGCCTCGCCGAGACGGTGATGCAGACGATGCGCTCGAACTCCGCCAGCGCCTCGAAGGCCTCCTGGAAGTCGCCCGGAGTCGGCTGGGAGGTGGCGGGCTGGACGCTCGTGTCGCGCAGCCGCTCGTAGAACTCGGCCGCAGTCAGGTCGACATGGTCGCGCAGCGTCTCGTCCCCGAAGCGGACGTAGAGCGGCACGAGGCGCCAGTTCGGATGCCGGGCGGCGGGATCGGGCAGGTCGGCCGTCGAGTCGAGGACGACCGCAGTCGTGTCAGCGGAGAGGCGCACCGTGCCCAGCGGCGTCTCGGATCGCACCCACGATCTCCTCGAGCTCCCGATCCTTGGTCACGCAGGCCACGGCTCCTGCCTCGAGCAGCGCGTCGTACTCCTCGGGCTCGACGGATGCGGTCAGGACGACGACGGCCGCGCTCGGACAGGCCTTCCGGATCGCGGCGGTGGCCTCGACCCCGTCGAGCTCCGGCAGGCGGTAGTCCATGAGCACGACGTCCGGGACGAGGTTCGCCGAGACCTCGAGCGCCGAACGGCCGTCGGCGACGGACGCGACCACGCGCATGTCCGGCGTCACGTCGAGCAGAAGCTCGAGCGTCTGCCTGAACACGTCGTTGTCCTCCGCGAGAACCACCTCGATGACACCGCCGGCCACGGCTGTAAGTATCGGCCTATTCGACGGAGAACAGAAGGGGATAGTGCGGCTGGCCGCCGTCATGCACCTCGATCTCGAGCTCGGGATGCGCCGCCTCGAGCTCCGCAAGAAGGCCGTCCGGGTGGTCCGCTCCGTCCCCGACGAGCACGGTGAGGACGTCCGACCCCTCCCCGAGCAGTCTCTCGACGACCTCGCGGGCAACCGTGTCGAGCACGGGGCCGCTCGCCACCGGCTCCCCTTCGACGAGCCCGAGGAACGAGCCCTCCTCGACGTCGAGAGCGCCGAGCCGGGTGGAGCGCGACGCCCGAGTGACGCTTCCCGTGCGCGCCTCCGTCGCCGCGGCTTCCATGGCCACGGCGTTCTCCGCTGCGGACCGGGAAGGGTCATAGGCGACCAGCGCCGCCAGACCAGCCTGGAGGGACTCGGTCGGAACGACCACCACCGGCGAGGCTGAGAGCGCCGCGGCCTGCCTGGCGGTGAGCAGGACATTGGGGTTGTTCGGGAGGACGATCGTCTCGGAGGCCTCGACCCCGGCCGCGGCCTCGAGGATGGCGGAGGCA
>JBPCPR010000309.1:0-6293 GCA_050998925.1 Gaiellaceae bacterium | reverse complement strand
GCGCTCCACCTCGCCCCCGAAGTCGGCGTGGCCGGGCGTGTCGATGATGTTCACCTTCGTGTTGCCGACCGTCCCCGCCGTGTTCTTGGCAAGGCTCGTAATGCCCTTCTCGCGCTCGAGATCGGTTGAGTCCATGACCCGCTCGGCCACGTCCTGGTTCGCCCGGAAGGAGCCGGACTGCCAGAGCATCGCGTCGACGAGCGTCGTCTTGCCGTGGTCGACGTGCGCCACGATGGCGACGTTGCGGAGGTCGTCCCGCCGTGCGGGGAGGGCCGAGGGTGGCATTGCGGCCTAGACCATCAGATCTTGCGGCGGGGCCGCGAAGGGCCCCACTTCGAGCCACGGCGGCGGGAGGTGTACACGCGCCTCGGGGGGGCAACCTTCATTCCTGTGCTGACGAACTGCTCTGAGTGGCCGACCATGCGGGCGACCTGGCTCACGTCAGCCTGCTGCTCCGGGAGCACGAGAGTGACCCCGACGCCGTCCCGGCCGGCGCGGCCGGTCCGGCCGACGCGGTGGACATACGCCGTGTGCTCTTCCGGCGGGTCATAGTTGATGACGTGGCTGACCTCGGTGAGGTCGAGCCCGCGTGCGGCGACATCCGTCGCGATCAGCGTCGACGCCTTGCCCGTCTCGAAGTTCCTGAGCGCCCGCTCCCGCTGACCCTGCGTCTTGTCCCCGTGCATCGCAACCGCGCTCACGTTGTGCGCCTTCAGCTTCTGGACGAGCCGGTCGGCGCCGCGCTTGGTGCGGACGAAGACGAGTGCGAGCCCGCGCTCCTCCTCGAGGAGCCTCGCGAGCGTCAGCACCTTCGTGTCAGAGGTGACCGAGATGAAGCGGTGCGTGACCTCCCCCTTGTCACCCTCGGTGGCGAACTCCGCCTCGAAGCGGGCGGGGTCGTTCGTGTACGTCCGCGCCAGCTCGCCGACCTTGCCGTCGAGCGTCGCGGAGAAGAACATCGTCTGGCGCTTCCGCGGCAGCCGAGCGACGATCCGATCGACCTGCGGCTGGAAGCCCATGTCGAGCATCCGGTCGGCCTCGTCCAGGACGAGGATCCGGGCGCCTTCGAGGGACACCGCGCGCCGCTCGAGCAGGTCGTTCAGCCGGCCTGGCGTCGCCACGAGAATGTGGGCCGAGTGGGCGCGCTTGGACTGTGCGTGGAGCGGCACGCCGCCGTAGACGGCCGCCACGTTCAGGTTCTTGGACCGGGCGATCACCTGGATGTCCTCGGTCACCTGCGAGCAAAGCTCACGGGTCGGGACGAGGACGAGGGCGGCCGGACGCTTGGCGTCGGCCTCGAGCCGCTCGACGATCGGAATTCCGAACGCGAGCGTCTTGCCCGAGCCGGTCGGCGACTTCGCGAGGACGTCGCGCCCGGCCAGTAGATCCGGCAGCACGAGCGCCTGGATGGGGAAAGGTGCGTGGATGTCGCGCTCCGCGAGCGCCTGAGCCGTGCGTGCAGACACGCCAAGCTCGTGGAAAGACTCTTGCATTTCTGATTCAACTCCTCTTGCTACGGGGTCGAGATCCGATCTACCCCGAACCGAGAAGGAACCGAGAAGTCAAACCTCACGAGACGGCGGTTGCCATCCGTTCGTCCACCGTAGCAGCAATACCGGCCGCCGGCGTCCCCCGGATGGTTGCGCGCGTCTTCTGCGTCTATCGGCACTCGGGCCAGCGAACACGAGCTTTGGCGACAGGCGGCCGAGTGCCGACCACTCAGATGTGACCCCGGGGATCCCCCGATGGTTACCCCCTGCACGTGAGCGTAGCGCGGGAATCGCTACGGGTGGTGCGCCGATCTGTGCCGATTCGCCGCGGAACGCGGCTTGCGATTCCCTCGCGATCGCGAGACCTCGCTTGCTCTGGCCCAGCCGCTGGGCGCGGCGACCGCCGGCCCGTTACGCGGTCGTTGCTCCCCAATCTTCGGGCGATACGTCCTGGATGCGCTCGGCGAACGACCAGCGGTGTCCCTCGAGATCGTCGGTGTCGTAGCGGCGACCTCCGTACGGCTCGTCGCTCGGCTCGGAGACGATCGTCGCACCGGACTGCTTCGCCTGCTGGAAGTGCGCATCCACGTCGTCGACGTAGACGTGCACCTGGGCGGAGATCCGGCCGCTGCGGGCCGGGCTCTCGTAGTCCGGCCCCGGATCACCGAGCATGATGAGCCCGTCGCCGAGTCGCATCTCGGCATGGTTCACGGTGCCCTCGGCATCCGCGTAGCGAAGCGTCTCGCGGAAACCGAAGGCGCGGGAGAGAAAGTCGAGGGCTCCGTCGACGTCCTCGTAGAGAAGATAGGGGCTGATACGTGGGCTGCCCTCGGGTGGATTCTGTGGCACGCGTGGAGGCTAGACCTCCGGGCGGGAACGCGCTAGCGTCGAGCCGTGGCGGTCCTACCCGAGAGCGCGCGCGAGGTGCTCGAATCCGACGGGCTTGCTCATCTCGTGACCCTGAATCCGGACGGGAGCCCACAGGTCACCTGTGTCTGGGTCGGGCTCGAGGGCGACGACATCGTCTGCGCACACCTGGGCCGCCACCAGAAGGTGAAGAACATCGAGCGCGACCCGCGCGTGACGCTCTCGGTCGAAGCTCCGGGCGAGAACGCGATCGGGATGAAGCACTATCTCGTCGTCCACGGCCAGGCGCGGATCACCGAGGGCGGCGCCCCGGAGCTCTTGCAGAAGCTCGCGGAGACGTACGTCGGCCCGGGCGTGAAGTTCCCCCCGACGCCGGATCCACCACCCGGCGTGGTCACGCGCATCACCCCGGAGCGGATCGGCGGCATGGGTCCCTGGGCGCCGGCTCCCGCCTGAGCCGACCTATCGCCCGAGCTTCTCGCGCACCCGCTTGTTCACGACCTTCGCGTTCGCCCTGCCCTGGGTCTCCTTCATCACCTGGCCGACGAAATAGCCGAGGAGGCCTTCCTTGCCGGAGCGGTACTGCTCGACCTGGGGCCCGTTCGCGGCCAGGATCTTCTCGATCAGCGGGTCGAGCTCGGACTCGTCGGAGATGGACGTCTCCGCCAGGTACTTCTCGGCCGCGAAGCCGGGATCCGCGCTCGCGGACAGAGCCTCTGTGAACACGGCTCGCGGGATCCGGTCTCTCGCCTCGATCAGCTTGCCGAGCTCCTCGGGGTTCACCGCCGCCGGATCGACGCCCGCTCCCACGAGCTGGTTCATGAGCACGTTCGCGACACTGCGTCGGTCGCCGGGAACGCGGGCGTAGAGCCCGTCGCGGCCACTGGTCACCAGTCCCTCGGCCAGGTCAAAGCCGACCTCCGCCTCGAGTCGGCGGATGCGCGCGCCCGGCGCCTCGGGAAGCTCGGCCCGTAGGCGCTCGACGAGCTCCTCCGGCGGTTCGACGGCCACCAGGTCGGGTTCCGGGAAGTACCGGTAGTCGTCCGCCTCCTCCTTCGAACGGAGCGCAGAGATCGAGCCGCTGGCCGGGTCGAAGTGAAGCGTCTCCTGCACGACCTCGTCCCCCGATTCGTACAGCCCGATCTGCCTGGACACCTCGGCAGCGATTCCGTCGGCGACGAACTTGAACGAGTTGATGTTCTTGAGCTCGGTCTTCGTCCGGAAGCCTTTCTCGCCCGCCTCCCGGACGGAGACGTTTGCATCGCAGCGCAGAGATCCTTTCTCCATCTCGGCGTCCGAAATCCCGAGCTCGACGACCGTCTGGCGAAGGAGTTGGAGGTAGCGGCGCGCCTCCTCGGGCGAACGGATATCCGGCTCGGAGACGATCTCGACGAGGGGCGTCCCGCCGCGGTTGTAGTCGACCAGGGACTCGGTCGAGCCGGAGATGCGCCCGCCGGCACCGCCGCGGTGCTCGCTCTTCGCCGCGTCCTCCTCGAGGTGCGCCCGGACGATGCCGACCTCGCGATCGCCGTCCGGGCCGGGGACGGCGAAGCGTCCGCCCGAGCAGAGGGGCACGTCGTACTGGCTGATCTGGTACCCCTTGGGCAGGTCGGGATACCAGTAGTGCTTGCGGTGGAAGAGGGCGCGCTTCGCGATCTCGCACCCGAGCGCGAGGCCGAGCTTCACCGTCCACTCGATCGCCTGCCCGTTCGGGACGGGCAGCGACCCCGGATGCGCGAGGCAAACGGGACACGTGCGGGTGTTCTTTAACTCGCCCCAGATGTTCTCGCAGCGGCAGAACATCTTCGTCCGCGTCTTCAGCTGGACGTGGATCTCGGGCCCTACGACTGCTTCCCAGCTCATCGCGCGTGCTCCTCGAAGCCGGCGTGGTCGCCGGCGAGGATGTGCGCGTGACGCCGGAGCGTCGCGGCCGCCACGGAGAGAGTCCGGTCGAGCTCGGCCGCGGTGAAGGACTCGCCGAACAGGCGGCGGGCGACGCGAAGCGACGGCTCGAGGTCGTCGAGCGGGAGCCAGTGCGAGGGCGCATACGCGAAGAGAGGCGGCAGCTTCCTGTCCACGAGCCGAACGAGCCAGACGCGGACCTGGTCGTCGCGCGGCTCGAGCTCGACCCGGACGGCGGTCTCGCGACCCGTGTAGGGGATCACTGTGCCGTCGCCGACGACCTCCCGGTGGAAGCCGTGCTCCTCTTCGAGGAAGCGGAGGCGGTCGGAGCTCGCCGGCACGAAGGCCGCACCGGGATCGACGAACGTCTTCATCGAAGCCGCTCCGGCACGTAGTCGAAATCGAGTGCCCGCTCGAGCACGTGCCCGGTGCGAAAGAGCGTGTTCTCCGAGAACTGTCGCCCGATCAGCTGCAGGCCGACCGGGAGTCCCGCCGAGAGGCCGCACGGGATCGAGAGGCCCGGCAGGCCGGCCATGTTCGGGGGAATCGTGAGGACGTCCGAGAGGTACATGGCGAGCGGGTTCTCGGCCTTCTCTCCGATCCGGAAGGCGACTGTCGGCGAGGTCGGACTGAGGAGGACGTCGAAGTCCTCGAAGGCGGCTTCGAACTCGCGACCGATCACCGTTCGCACCCTCTGGGCCTGGCCGTAGTAGGCCTCGTGGTAGCCGGCCGAGAGCGCGTAGGTACCGAGCATGATGCGCCGCTTGGTCTCGGCGCCGAATCCCTCCCAGCGCGTCGCCTCGTAAAGCTCGGTGAGGCCGCCGCCGTTCACCTCGGCGCGGTAGCCGAAGCGGACGCCGTCGTAACGGGCCAAGTTGGAGCTGGCCTCGGCTGGTGCGACGAGGTAGTAGCAGGCGAGCCCGTACTCCACGGAGCGCGGGAGGCGGGTCTCCCCCACCTCGGCGCCGAGCTCCTCCGCCAGCGCGATCGCCCGATCGACGGCTTCCTTGACGCCCGGCTCGATGCCGTCGACGTCGTTCAGCTCGCGCGGGATGCCGATCTTGAGGCCGCGGAGATCCTCCTCGACCGGGATCCGGACCGGCTCGGGCAGCTCGACGGTGGTCGAGTCGTAGGGGTCACGGCCGGCGACGAGCTCGTAGAGGCGCGCGTTGTCGCGCACGGTCTTCGTGAGCGGGCCCACTTGGTCGAGACTCGAGGCGAAGGCGACGATGCCGTAGCGGGAGACCGTTCCGTACGTGGGGCGCAGGCCGACGAGCCCGCAGAGCGAGGCGGGCTGCTTGA
Organism: Gaiellaceae bacterium; assembly: GCA_050998925.1. Taxonomy (GTDB): domain Bacteria; phylum Actinomycetota; class Thermoleophilia; order Gaiellales; family Gaiellaceae; genus DASQGA01. The sequence goes on along the minus strand of JBPCPR010000309.1, from coordinate 732 downwards.
TGGAACCGCCGGTGTCGGATCCGAGCGCCCAGGGCGCGAGCCCGCCCGCGACGGCCGCGGCCGAGCCGCCGGAGGAGCCGCCCGGCACCCGCTCGGGATCCCAGGGGTTTCGGGTGGGCCCGAAAGCCGAGTTCTCGGTGGACGAGCCCATCGCGAACTCGTCCATATTGGTCTTGCCGACGATGGGCAGGCCTGCCTCCTTGCAACGCGAGGCGACCGTCGAGTCGAAGACGGGGATGTAGCCCTCGAGGATCTTCGAGCCGGCGGTGGTCGGGATCCCCTTCGTCGTGATGACGTCCTTGTGTGCGATCGGGACGCCCGTGCCGGTCTCGCCGGCGACGTGGAGGAAGGCGTGGAGCTCGCCGTCGCGCTCGTCGATCGCACCGCGGTACGCGGCGGAGATCTCCTCGCCGGAGACTTCCTTGCGCCCGAGCAGGCCGGACACGTCCTCGGCGGTCAACCTAAGCGTGTCTATCAGTGGGGCCACCCCATACAACCACCCGCTATGAGCGTAGCGAGGAAAAGCGCACGGGTGGTGCGCGGACTGTGCCCGAGGCGTGTCATCCGACCGCGGGAACGCGGAAGGCGCCTTCCGCCGCATCGGGTGCATTCTTCAGCGCCTCCTCGGCCGAGAGGGACGGCCTGGGCTCGTCGTCGGCCCACACGTTCACGAGGTCGAGGGGATGCGACGTCGGCGGGACGTCGGCCAGTTCGAGCTCGGCCACCTTGCCG
>JBPCPR010000296.1:0-10240 GCA_050998925.1 Gaiellaceae bacterium | reverse complement strand
TTCTCCCCGGCTGCGCCCACGCCCGCGCCGCGCAGCACCCTGACGTCCGCCCGCACCAGCGCGCTGCGAAACGCGCGCGCCGCCGCCAGCGCCGGCGTTCCGACCGTGCGGCCCCGGACCTTCGCCTTGTCGACCACGAGAGCCGAGAGCGGCGGGCATTCCTCCTTGTAGAACGACGCCTTCCAGCCGGGCGCGACGCGACGAGCGTCGAAGTACGTCTCGTCGGCGAGAACTTTGCCCGTCACCGTGCCGATGCCCGAGAGCCGGACTCGCCTCGCAAGCACGGCGAGGTCGGAGCCGGTGAGGGTCGGGTCGCCGTAGCCCTTCAGGATGAGTGCTCCTCGCCAGGTGGACTCGCTCACGGATCCCCTGCCGAGCACGCGAGTCGGGATGCGCGCAGCCGGTCCCAGGCGGTCGAGCGCCGCGAGCGCCACGACCAGCTTCTCGTTCGAGGCGGGTCGTAGCGGGCGGTTGGCATGCCTCGTGTAGACGAGGCCGCCGTGTTCAAGATCGAGGACGAGTGCTCCCGTAGCCTGCCAGGAGACGCCGCGGACGGTGAGCGCTCGCGTCAGGTCGCCCGGGAGCGCTGCCGGCGCGGGCACGGACGTCGCGAGCGCGCAAGCCGCTGCCAGCACGGAGATCCAGACAACGCGCCGGCTGGGCCGCCTCGCCGCCGAAGATAGGCCTACCGGCCCATGGTCGCTCGGCGGCAGCCCCTCGATACTGGTGGGACAGCGATGTCGAACGATTTCCCCCTTCTGCTCGGTCAGATTCGCGCAATCCTCGACGCGGCCCCGGACGACGAGGCAGGGCTCGCGGAGATGGAGAATACGCTTACGGACGGCTGCGCACGAGCGCTCCTGCTCGAAACGGAGCGGGTGCGGATCGAAAAGCGGATCGGTGAGCTGGCTCGGTGCGACGACGACCCGATCCAGCTCGAGGCGCTCAGGAGCCTTTCCGACCGGCTTCTTCAGAGCGAAGCGGAGCTCGTCCGGCTCAGGGCGCTCCTCGAGCTCCTGCGCCAGCGGATCCATGCCCGCCGCGCCGTCGCGCTCGGCTAGAGCTGCTAGACGATTCCACTTCGGACGGCGTAGACGGCCGCCTGGATGCGGTTCTCCATCTGGCGCTTCATGAGGCTGTTGGAGATGTGGTTCTCGACGGTCTTCGGGCTGATGAAGAGCGCCCGGGCGATCTCCGCGTTGTCGTTGCCACTGGCGATGAGCTTCAGAACCTCGATCTCGCGCTCGGAGAGCTCTGCCCGGATCGTTTCGGCGGCGTCGACGCTCGACCGCTGCGCGCGCAGCATCTGGAGCATCTTCGCCGCGACCTGCGGCGAAATGAGGGACTCACCGGCCGCCGCGGAGCGGATGCCGGCGATCAGCTGGTCGACCGAGGAGTCCTTGAGGAGGTAGCCGCACGCGCCGCCCATGACCGCGTTGATGACGTCGCTGTCGTCAGCGGAGATGGTGAGCACGACCACCCGGGTCAGCGGTGCGATGCCCGTCATCTGGCGGATCACCTCGACGCCGGACGGGCCGGGCATGTTCAGATCCATGATCACGACATCGGGGGCGAGCTCGCGGACGAGCCGGAGCGCGACTTCCCCGTTCTCGGCTTCGCCGACGACGTGCAGTCCGTGCTCGGAGAGCAAATTGACGAGCCCGCGCCTGAAGAGATCGTGATCGTCGACGAGGAGAACACGAAGCTCGTCGAGTGGCTTCTCGACATGCACCTCTTCCGGAACCGAACCCCCGCTCATCGTCCTCCCTGGGCCACCTGGGACAGACGGATTCTAATGAAGGGTGATGGTCACTGTCCGCCGGCCCCAGTTGAGCGCCTGCTCCCGGGTCGGGAACCAGACGTCGATGACGAGGCCTTTGACCGCGCCGCCCGTGTCCGCGGCCACGCCCTCTCCGTAGCCGGGTACGGTCATGCGGGTGCCGAGCGGGATCACGCTCGGGTCGACGGCGATCACGCCCCAGCTCGTCTGGATGCCCGTCGCGGTGGTGCCGCGCAGCGTGTAGCCGGTGGCCTGCACCGTCATCTGTGTGCCCGGACCGGCCGGGGCCACGGTCGGGACCGGCGCGGGCGGCGGTGACCCCGACGACCCCGACGAGCTCGACGACCCGCCCGAGCTGCCGCCTTCGATCTCCTGGGACTTCACCTCGGCAGCCTGTGCCTGCTCGGTCAAGTTGCCGATCTGGACGGCGTTCAGCCCCTGCCGGCGGTGGAGCTCGGCGAGGTAGCCGGCCCGCTCCGAGCGTGCGGCCAGGAGGGCGTCGCGAGCCACTTCGGCCGCGGCCGTCAGCCGGGCCAGGCGGGCCTGTTCGGCCGCGAGCGTCCGAAGCGCATTCCGGACGTCCTCATGTGTTCTCTTGACGTCCGAGATGATCCTCCGGTCCTGATGCGCGACGCGTCCGAGGTTGTCGAGCGCAGTCAGTGCCTCGTCGAGGGAGCGCGAGCCGAGGAGGATCGCAAGCGGGTCGGGATCGCCGTCGATGTAGAGGGTGCGAAGCCGCTCGCCGAGCTGCTGCTCGGCCAGAGCTAGCGCACCGCGCAGGATCCGAAGGCTCCGGCGCGCCTCGTCGCGCCGGGTAGCCAGCTCCTGCGAGCGGGTGCGTAGGGCCGCCAGGCGCCGCTCGGACCGCGCGAGCCGGGACTCCAGCGCGTACATGTCGAGGACGGCCGCCTGGGCCCGGTCGGCAAGGGCGGCGTTCGCGGAACGCAGCCGGTCGCCCTGACTCCGGAGCATCCCGGGGTCGTCGGCGCCCGCGCCGACCGATCCCAGGAGTGCCACCGCCAAGACCGGGGCCGCAAGCGCGATGCGAGCCCCTCGTGGAAGCAGACGCCCTCGCACGAAGCGGCCACCCTAGCAAGGCACTGAAAGCGGACTACCGATACGGTCGTATCCGAGAGCACAAGCCCGATCCTCCCGGCCCCTATCCGTGCTCGCTGTTACCATCCGCCCCTTGTGGCGTCGCCCAGCCCCGTAAGCGCGCCTGCTTGCCCTATGTCCGTGTCTCCTAACTCGGAGCTATCTGATCCAGCCTCGTAGACGAACGACGGCGTTCGCACTGCTCTTCACCGCGGCCGCACTGCTCGTAGCCACCTCCGCTTCGGCCGCACCTACCGTCTCGGCCAAGCAAGCCGAGGCCCAGCGCGTGCTTGCCGACATCCAGGCAATCGACGCGAGTCTCGACCATGCGGTCGACGCTTACAACGCCGCGCAGATCGAGCTCGACGCCGTCCGCGCGGAGCAGAAGCTGAACCAGCGGCACCTCACGATCGCCAGGGGCAACTTCAAGAACGCGCAGGCCGCGCTGGCGAACAGGCTTCTCGCGCTCTACAAGAGCGGTGACGAGAACGTCCTCGAGGTTCTGCTCGGATCGAAAAGCCTCAGCGAGCTTCTGGACCGGGTCGACACCATCAGCCGCGTGTCGGCGCAGGACACCCGTGTGATCAGCGAGATCCGGAGCTACCGGGCGGAGATCAAGCGTCGGGAGAAGAAGCTCGCGGCCGCTCGCGTGCAACAGGAGCAGGTGCTGGCGGAGCGGGCAGAGCGGCGCCGCCAGATTGAAGGACAGCTCGTGGAGAGGCAGCGGCTGCTCTCAACGATCAAGGATCAAATTGCGAAGATCAAGGCGGAGGAGGCCGAGCGCCAGAAGCGCCTGCAGGAGCAGGCGCAGCAGGTGGTCGATCAGCAGGAGAGCGGCGGGTCCCCCGGTGGGTCAGGCTCCGTGCCGGCTGCAGACGGAGCGTCCGGCAGTTCCCCGCCACCCGCGACCTACGGCGGGGTTGTCGCGATCGCCATGAAGTACCTCGGCGTCCCGTACGTTTGGGGTGGGGCATCGCCTAGTGGGTTCGACTGCTCAGGGCTCATCATGTATGCATACGCGCAGGTCGGCGTCTCGCTCCCGCACAATGCGGCCATGCAATACGGCTACGGCAGCCCGGTCAGTAAGGACCAGCTGCAGGCGGGCGACCTCGTCTTCTTCAACGGCCTCGGGCACAACGGCATGTACATCGGCGGGGGATCGTTCATTCACGCGCCCCACAGCGGCGACGTCGTGAAGATCTCGAGCCTCTCGGACTCGTGGTACGCGGCGACGTACGTCGGCGCCCGTCGTCTGTAGCCGCGAGTAGGCCGCTCCGGCGGGAAACGCCGCCCCTGGCAGGTGCTGGCTTCGCAGCGCCCTCGTTTGACCCCCAGAGCAGGTTGATATACCCTCTAGGGGTATAAGCAAAGAGGAGGGGGTCTCAGTGGTCGATCATGCAGAGCAAGCTCCATCCCTGAATCGCGTAACTGCGAGCGCGACCACCCATTGCCTGACCGGCTGCGCGATCGGCGAGGTACTCGGCTTCGTCATCGGCACCTGGCAAGGCTGGGGCGACCTGCCGACGATGGCGCTTGCGGTCGGGCTCGCCTATCTCTTCGGGTACGCGTTCACGCTCGTCCCGCTCTTGCGGAGCGGCGTCGTTCTCGCCTCTGCCCTCAGCATCGCCTTCGTGGCCGACACAGTCTCGATCACGATCATGGAGATCGTGGACAACGGCGTCATGCTCCTCGTCCCCGGGGCGATGGAAGCAGGTCTTGGAGACGCTCTCTTCTGGGGCGCACTCGCGTTCGCGCTTGCTGTCGCCTGGGTGGCCGCGTTTCCGGTCAACCGCTGGCTCATCGCACGCGCCGCGGTCATGCGGTTGTCGCCGAGCACCACGCCCACTAAGGTCGCGGTTGGCCTAGGAGGACGGTCGTGGCCGCCGGCTCCGGCGGGCTATCGCGAGGGCCACGGCCAGGAGAGCAGCCATCCCGAGCGCAACCAGCACGAATTGCCAGGGCTGTGCGCCCTCGTCGTTGCTGCTCGACGGGGCCAGTGCCGAGGTCGCCGACTCGGGGGGAGCGGCGCCGGGTGGCGCGTGGCTCGCCAGCTTCGCCGTGTACGGCTGCGTCGAGGAGCACGCGTTGTCCGTCAGCACGTTTCCACTGGCCCCGAACGGGACCACGAGGTAGCGCACACCGGTCTCGTAAGCACGGTCAACCGACGTGGCGGCGACTTGCCCCTGCGCCTCCGCGTTCTCCATCTCCGCGACGGACGGCCCGCCGTTCACGACCACCCGCGCGCCGACCGACCCCTTCCAGATCTCCTCGACGTCGAACGTGGCCGTACGGCCGTCGTGCTGCGTGTCGACCACTGTGCCCACGAACACGACCGGCACGGCTGCGAGCGCCTTATCCAACGGCGGCGGACGCATGCATGAGGCGGCCGCAGGCTGGGACAGGGCCAGCGATGCGAGGATCGCCGCTGCGACGACGGTGGAATGGGAGACGAAGGTCCTGCGGGGCATGCTCTTCTCCTTGGATTTGGTAGTCGACGGAGGTTGGACAGCTCCCGCGGTCGATTTGTTCCCTCCGAAGGAGGTGGAAGGGAACCGTTCGCCAGTGGAGAATCACGCCGGTCCCCGATACGCTTTGAGGCACGCAGATGCGAACGATCTGGAACGGATCCATCAACTTCGGCCTGGTCAACATCCCGATCGGGTTGGCCGTTGCACAGCAACGGCAGGACACCTCGTTCCGCACCCTCCATCGCGAATGCGGGACGCCGATCAAGCAGAAGCGCTACTGCCCGTTCCACGAGCGGGACGTCGAGGCGGACGAGCTCGTCAAGGGCTGGGAGTTCTCGAAAGGACAGTTCGTCCTCGTCGAGGAGTCCGACCTCGAGGCGGTCGCGGTTCAGCGCTCGCAGTCGATCGACATCATCCGTTTCGTCCCCGTCGAGCAGGTCGATCCGATCTACTTCGATCGGGCGTACTACCTGGCGCCGGCCGCGGCGACAGCCCAGTGGCGGCCGTACGTCCTGCTCCTCCGCGCGATGCAAGAGGCAAAGGTCGGCGCCGTGGGTAAGTTCGTACTCTGGGGCAAGGAGAACCTCTGTCTCATCCGCGCCCTCGGCGACTCGCTCGCTCTCGAGACGCTGTACTTCGCCGAGGACATCCGCTCGCGCTCCGAGATCGACGAGGCCGTGGAGGAGACCGACGCGAGCAAGGCCGAGCTCGGGATGGCGCTCCAGCTCGTCGAGAGCCTCGTGGGAGAGTTCGTCCCCACCGAGTTCGAGAACGAACATCGGAACGATCTCAGGCGCATGCTCGACGCGAAGCTGGCGGGGGAGGAGATCAAGCAGCCGGAGCCCGCGGCTCCCGTCCCCGTGATCGACCTGATGGAAGCGCTGAAGCAGTCCGTCGCGCAGGCGCACAAGCAGAAGGCGCCCGCAAAGGCGAAGCGGGGCGGACCGGCCCGAAAGCGGGCGGCGGCGCGCTAGAGCGTGGGGCGGGTTTGTCCCCCGCCCGGGGTGGATCTACTTGGACGCCGGGCCGGCGCTCAACGCCTCGAGCTGAGCCTGGAAGAGCATCTTGTCGATCTTCCCCTGGTAGATCGGCACCGACTCCTGGACGCAGAGGCGGATGACCTCGCTCCTTTCGATTCCGAGCTCTTCGGACAGCTCCTCGGGCGTGAGGTGGTTGGCCACGGACGCTCCTTTCAGTCGGGTACGAAAAAGCCCGCCGCCATGAGACAGGCGGGCTTGGCGCCGCAAAGACATCGGAGGCGAGGGAGCTCAAAGGCGGCTGGCTCCGTGTTTCATGACCGAGAGAATACGTTGCGGTGAGGTCGGAGGCAACGCTTCTCGCAGGTTTTCGCCCGCTGTTTGCGGAGTTCCGGGATGCTCGTCTACGGTACTTCGCAGGCGGCGCGGGACGACCCGTCGTTCTCGTGCACGGGCTCGGGGGCGCAGCCACGAACTGGACGCGCCTGGCGCCGCTCCTGGCGCGCTCGCGGCGGGTCATCGTCCCCGACCTCCCGGGGCATGGTCGATCGGGCTCGTTCGGCCGGTCTGCGGACCTCGGGGCGTATGCAGACTGCATCGCCGCGATCCTGGAGCGGGAGACCGCCGCTCCGGCTGCTCTCGTCGGCCACTCGATGGGCGGCGTCGTCGCACTCCGACTTGCCGTCGCCCACCCCGTCCGGGTCTCAGCTCTGGTTCTCGTCGAGTCGGCGGGCATCTCCTCCGCCTCCCGGCGGGCGGAAGCGTTCCTGGCGCTCACCGGCCTCCTGAAGCCCGCGCGCCACGCGGGGCGGCTACGGCACCACATCGCGCCCAGATCGTCCCTGCGCGGGCTCACGTTTGGGTACTGGGGCGCGGGTCTGGCGCGCGACCTGACCGCCGAGGCGGCCCTGGGATTCCTCGAGGGCGGGCGCGACGCGACCGACGTCGCAACCGCGTCGGCGGCTCTCATCCGCCACGATCCGCGTCTCGACCTCGACCGGGTCGCGTGCCCGGCCCTCGTGCTCTGGGGCTCGCGAGATCGGATCGTGCCCCTCGAGGACGGCTTCGAGTACGCGCGGCGGCTCAGGGCCCCGATCCGGGTTGTTGCGGGGGCGGGCCACCTCCTGATCGGCGAGCGTCCAGAGGAATGCGCCTCGATCCTGGAGGACTTCCTGGACGTCGTTTGACAGGATTCTCCGCGTGGACGAGTCGGACCTCGGACTTCGAACGCTGACGTACAGCCTCTTCGTCGAGCTCGGACGAGCGCCGACCGCGAACGAGGTTGCCGATGCCGGCAGCTTGCCATCCGAGGACGTTCAGGCGGGGTGGCGGAGACTGCACGAGCAGCACGCGATCGTGCTCAACCCGGCGACGGCGGAGATCCGGATGGCGAATCCGTTCTCGGCCGTCCCGACGGCATATCGAGTCCAGGCGGACGACCGGTGGTGGTATGCGAACTGCGCCTGGGACGCATTCGGGATCTGCGCTGCTCTCCACGCGGACGGCCAGATCGAGACCTCGTGCCCGGACTGCGGCGAGGCCATCAACGTCGAGGTGCGCGGGGAGCGGCCCGACGACGAGAGCTTGCTCTTCCACTGCCTCGTGCCTGCGGCCCGATGGTGGGACGACATCGTCTTCACCTGAAGCACGATGAACCTCTTTCGGTCGGAAGAGCACGTCCAGCGGTGGCTCGGCGGCCGCGAGCCGGGAGCGACTCTCTCCGTGACGAAGCTCAGTGAGCTTTCGCACGCCTGGTGGAACGACCGCCTGCCGCCGGCGTGGGAACCGCGCACGCGTGAGCAGAACCAGGCGATCCTGGCCGGGCTGGGTCTGACCGGCGAGTTCTGGCGGCTTCCGTAGCGCGTTCGTTCCGCGGGTGGGCTCAGACGGGATTCGGCAGGTCGACGAACTCCCACTCGAGCGAGAACTCCTGCGCGATCCGCTCCGCCAGCGCCTGAACGCCCAGCGTCTCCGTCGCGTAGTGGCCGGCCGCGACGAAGTGGATCCCGGCCTCCCTGGCGGCGTGCTTGGTCGGCTCCGCAGCCTCGCCCGTCAAGAAGCAGTCGTAGCCTCCGGCGACGGCGTCGGCAAGATGCCGCGCGGCGCCCCCGGAGCAGATCGCGACGCGTTCGATCGTCTCCGGACCGTAGGAGAAGACGAGCGGGGGCCGGTCCAACCGCTCGCGGACGAGGGTCGCGAACTCGTCCATCGGCTGCGGGCGCTCGAGCGGACCCGCGAACCCGATCTCGGCGAAGCGGTCAACCGGGTCGACCCCGAGCTCACGAGCGAGCAGCACGTTGTTTCCGAGCTCGGGGTGGGCGTCGAGCGCCAGGTGGTAGGCCGCGAGCGTCAGATCGGCGTCGAACAGGGCGCGCAGCCGTCCTTTCAGCTCGGCGCCGATCACCGGTGAGTCACGATCCCAGAAGAGCCCGTGGTGGACGAGCACGAGCTCGGCACCCAGCTCGGCGGCCCGCTCGAAGAGCTCGCGGGAGGCGGAGACCCCACAGGCGATTTTCATCACGTCGGGCGCACCGACGACCTGGAGACCCATGGGCCCGTAGTCCGGATAGGCGTCGAGCTCGAGGAGCTCGGCGGCGAAACCCAGGATCTCGTCCCTGCTTGCGATTGCGGTACCCTAGTGCCCGTTCGGGGTGTAGCGCAGCCTGGTAGCGCGCGCCGTTCGGGTCGGCGAGGTCCCCGGTTCGAATCCGGGCACCCCGATTTCCCGAACCGAAATCCGGCGCCCCTTGGGCGCCGTTGATTTCGGTTCGGTTAGGGCGACGGGCACTGTCGGCTGCAGATCGGCCGGCGAAGCCGGCCGATCTCTTCGGATCGGTTCCCCGGCCTCGCTACGCTCAAGTCATGCTGCGCCGACGGGCTGCACTCGCTCTAGCCACCGCCCTCGTGGCATTGCTCATGCCCGCAGCCGCTCTAGCTCACGGCGACCGCGTTCCGAGCTCTGAGCTGGGGTCGGCCTGGAATGCGCCATCCGCCGTTCTTGCCGCGGCCGCGATCGCGCTGCTCCTCTTCGGCCAGGCCTTCGTCCGGCTCCGGCGCCGTGGGAGACAGGATCATGCCGGCTGGGGCAGGGCTGCCCTCTTCGCGACCGGGATTGCGATCGCGACGCTCGCGCTCGTGTCTCCTCTGGACGCGGCCGGCGAGGAGTACCTCCTCTCGGCGCACATGCTCGAGCACGTCCTGATCGGAGACTTCGCCCCGGCTCTCCTCCTCGTTGCGATCCGCGGGCCGCTGACGTTCTTCCTGCTGCCGCAGCCGGTGCTTCGTCCCCTGGCCAGGATGGCGCCTTTGCGGACGTTCCTGGGACAGCTGCTTCGCCCCAGGGTGGCGCTGGCGGTCTGGGCCCTCGTCTTCGCGCTCTGGCACATTCCGGCGGCGTACGACCTCACGCTCGAGAACCGGCTCGTCCACGACCTCGAGCACGTCACCTTCGTGCTCGCGGGAATCCTCGTCTGGGCGCAGCTCGTCGACCCCGCGCGCCGGCGGGAGCTGACCGTCGGTGGACGCTTGGCCCTGGCGGCCGTGCTCTTCGCAGCCGGACAGGTTCTCGCCTACGTCCTGATCTTCTCGTTCTCGCCCCTGTACGGGCCCTACGTCGTGCAGGACGAGCGGCTCTTCGGTCTCTCGGCACTCATGGACCAGCGGCTCGCGGGGCTCGTGATGATGTCGGAGCAGCTGTTGACGCTCGGGCTCTGCGCCGTGTTCCTCGTCGGGGCGTACGGCCGGCAGCGAACTGCGCGCGGCGAGCGGGAGGCGCTCTCACTGGCGCCTCGTCCGTGACCCCGGCCGCATCCTCCTGGAGCTTCGAGCCGCTCTTCCTCGTGCTCGCAGCGATTGCCGGGATCCTCTACCTCAGGGCGGCCCGGCGCGAGACCGTGTCCCGGTGGCGAATCGGCCTGTTC
>JBPCPR010000269.1:0-5071 GCA_050998925.1 Gaiellaceae bacterium | reverse complement strand
CTCGCGGCTTCTGGGTTGACGGCGTCGCAGCGGATAGTCGATCCACCGTCCGCTGTACGCAAAGAAATGCGGCTCCTTGGGTAGGACGAAGAAGCCGGGCGTGGCGTCGAGCAGGCTGCGGAGAAGGCTAGTCCCGCTCTTGTGGGCTCCCAGGATGAAGACTGGTCGTTTCAGCTCCGGCATGACGTCGTGCACGGGATCATCCCCAACTCGGCCCACCTGGACGATCATGCTCAGTTTTTTGCGATCGGACCGGCCGCTACCCGGATCCGAGAGCGTTCCGCCGCCAGGGCGTCCGCGAGCGCCGCGGCCACGTCGGCCTGATCCTCCTCGGCCAGCATCGGGCCGAACGGGAGGCTGATGGTCCGTTCCGAGATGTTCGTCGCGACGGGCAGGCTCTCCGGCTCGAGGTCGTACTTGTCCCGGTAGTACGGGTGAAGGTGGACGCCCCGGTAGTGCACGCCGGCCCCGATGCGCCGAGCGATCAGCTCTTCGAGCAGCTCGTCGCGGGAGATCGGGGCATCCTCGTCGATCAGCACCTGGTAGAGGTGCCGAGCGTGACGCGTGTCCGGATCGGGCTCGGGTGGCGTGGTCAGGGGAAGGTCGGCGAGCAGCGTGTCGTACCGCTCCCAGACCCGCGCCCGGTCGTCGATCCAGCCGTCGAGCCGGGGGAGCTGGTGAATCCCGAGTGATGCCTGCACGTCCGTCATGTTGAACTTGAACCCGGGCTCCTCGACCTCGTAGTGGCGATAGCCCGCGTCCGAGAAGCGCTGCCAGGCGCCCAGGCTGAGTCCGTGGAGGGCCAGGCGCTCGATCTCGGCCGCGAAGTCGGCGTCGTTCGTCGCGAGCGCGCCGCCCTCGATGGTGGTGATGTTCTTCGTGACGTAGAAGGAGTAGGCCGTCAGGTTGCCGTGGGAGCCGATGCGGCCCCCGTGCCATTCCGTTCCGATCGCGTGTGCGGCGTCCTCGACGACGACGAGGTCGTAACGATCGCGAAGGTCGTTGACGCGACCGACGTCCACCGGCCTCCCAGCGAGATGCACCGGCATGATGGCTCGAGTCCGGTCGGTGATCGCCGCCTCGGCGGCCGAGAGGTCGATGAGCCCCGTCTCGGGCTCGCTGTCGACGAGCACCGGCGTCGCGCCGGCATGCTCGACGGCGTTGGCCGAGGCCACGAAGGTCATCGACGGCACGATCACCTCGTCGCCCCTGCCGATGCCGGCGACCTTCAGGGCCAGCATGAGCGCCGCCGTGCACGAGGACACGCAGCGCACATGGGGAGCTTGGACGTAGTCGGCGAGCATGGTCTCGAACCGCTGTACCTTGGGCCCTGTTCCGATCCAGCCGGAGCGGAGCGACTCGACCACCTCCGCGATTTCAGGCTCGTCGATCGTCGGTCGTCCGAAGACGAGGAATTCTTCCCGCATTTGCTTCCCTCTCAGTCCCGGAGGCGTGTGCCCCTGTGATTCGGTGCGTCGTCCGCTCGTCTCGCGGGAGCGCCGACCCCGCACTCAGCGTAGATCGCCTCGATCTGAAGCGCAATAGACCGCGCGTCGTGGTTCTTCTCGACCTGAGCACGTCCTCGACGGACGCGTTCGTCCCATTCCGAGTCGGTGCACGAGGCGAGTCTGGCGAGGGAGGCTGCAATCCCGTCAACGTCGTTCTCCTCTGCGAGCTCGTCCGGCGATGCGACCACGTAGGGGATGTCGGCGTGCTTCGTTGCCACGACCGGGATGCCAATCGCCTGCATCTCGAGGAGGACGGTCGGGGCGCCGCCCTCCGTGTCTCCGTCCGACGCAACCCGACTCGGCTGAATGCCGATGTGCGCGCGCCCGATGAGGTCGCGGTACTCGGCGTGGTTCACGGAGCCGAAGAAGCGAACCGAATCGCCGAGACCGAGCTCCTCGGCCAGCGCTTCGAGCGTCGCGCGAAGGTAGCCGCCGCCGACGATCCAGAGCTCGCTGGGCCCTAGCTCGCCGCGCACCTGTGCGTATGCCCGTAGCGAGAGGTCAACCCCCTTCTTCTCGCTCAGGCGGGAGGCCTGGAACACGATCAGCGGCTGCTCTCGCCGGCGCGGTGCGTACGGAAACTTCGTGAGGTCGAGGCCGATCCTCACGAGCCTCACCTTTTCGGGCGGGCAGCCGAGCTCTTTCAGGTGCATCGCCATGGTCGGTCCTTCGCAGAGGAACGCCGCACCTTCGGCGAAGAGCTCTCGGTACGCCGGCTCGGGATCGCGGCCGGCGTCAGCCTCGATCAGGTCACGCCCGTAGAACGTCGTCACGACCGGGATGCCGAGCCTTCGAGCCGCCGGTATGGCGGGTATGCCCATCCAGCCGAAGTGCGCGTGCAGCAGCCGACAGTCTGCGCTCGCCGCTTCCCGGACGATACCGGCTTCGATCGCCGATCCGTAGCCGCGCAGGCGGGCGGAGATCCTGGGCCAGCTTCGGGCCGCGAACGACCGTCCAGGCGGAGACAGCTCCACGACCCGATCGTGTGGAAACTCGTGCAGGTTCCTGGTGTATCCGGCCAGCACGACAGGCTCGACCCCTTGCTGGAACCGCAGCACCGTATAGATGAACGTCGCCGAGCGAGGCAGGTACTGGCTAACGAGGTGTCCGACGCGGTCAGGCATTGGTCTCCATTCTCGACACGTCGTCTGCGACCCACGTCTTCATCGCTCGCATAGCTCGAACTACGTACCTCGAACGAGGGATCAGAGGAGCGCGCGCCGGCCGATATCTCCAGAGAGCCGCGGTCACCGACCCCGGTCTCCCCCCCAATGGAACACCGCGCCCCCCAACCCGCCCGGCTTCGACTTCTTGCTCTCGCCGCCTGCGTTCTCGTCGGCCTGATCTCGACCTCGACCGCCCTCGCCTCCACGTGCGTCGGCAACTACGAGACAGGCTCCTTTCGGGGCTGGCGGAGTGTCCAGGCCATGCCCGGCGACGCAGCTGTCGTGAAGTCGCCGGTGCGGGACGGCCAGTATGCAGGCCGCTTCGCCGTCGACCAGGGGTCGACTCCGATCAAGAGTCTCACCAGCAATCGATCCGAGGTTGCGATGATGACGCAAGAGTCCGCCGGCGACGAGTCCTGGTGGGCGTGGTCGACGTACTTCCCTGCCGACTTCACGCCGAACCGGAACACGGCTTGGAATGTGTTCACGCAGTGGCCGCACTATCCCTCTCTCTACGTCGCACCGATCAGTTTCTACGTCAACACGATCCCGGATCCCGCCGCGATCGAGCTTCACGCCTGGGGTGGCGAAGGATCGCTGAAGCCGCCGCACCGACGGTACTTCAGGCTCGCCGAGTTCGAACGAGAGAAGTGGTACGACTTCGTCTTCCACGTCCGGTGGGGCGACTCGCCCTCAACCGGCTTCGTGGAGGTCTGGGTGAACGGACAGCAGGTCGTCCCGCTCACCCCCGCCGCCACGCTCTATTCGGGCAACCCGGTCTACCTGAAGCAGGGCTTCTACCGCAACGCCTCCGAGAACAAGGCGGTCGTCTACCACGACGCTCTCCGCCGCGGAGTCAGCTACTCGGATCTCGCGCGTCCCTGCTCCGAGCTGTCCGCCGCGGACGAGGACGGACCCGGTGCCTCCCTGCAGTTCGTGAGCCGCCCGCGGTCACTTCCAGATCGCCGGCTCCAGGTCAAGGGCCTGGCCCTCGCCGGGAAGCGCGTCGAGATGACGGTGCGAGGCCCGCGCGGATCGCTCCTCGCACGCTCGATCACCCGGGCCGGAGACAAGGGTGGCCTCGAGAAGCTGCTACGGCTCAAGCCCTGGCGGCGGCAAGCCTGGCTGCGCGTCGGTCTGCGTATGCGCTACAACGGTGAGACCGTTCGCGTCACGAGGCGCGTCTGGCTCACGACCGATGAGCGCTCGGTTCTCTCCACACGCTGATTCGCGGCTTGCCGACGCTTCCGTGAGCCTTCGCGACCGAGCCGGCCTCATCCAGTCGGTGACCGCGTGCCCTGCGTGCGGCTCGAAGCCCGAGTGGAGCGAGACAGAGGCACGCTGCCCTTCCTGCGGGGAGACGTACGCGATCATGGAAGGCGTGCCCGAGCTCGTCCCGGGCGGAGTGCTTCCAGCCCCGGCCGAGCGTTGGACTCCGGGCGCGCTCGAGCTCGTGCCAGCAACTGCGCGCCGCGCCGCAACGTGGTACCGCGACCACCTTCAGCCCGAATCGACGTACAGGTCGCCGGGCCGGAAGCGCTTGATCCCGGACTTCGTCGCGTCGTTCCCGCCCGATGCGCTTCTCGTGAACCTGGGGTCGGGCGACACGGACTTCGGGCCCCATGTCATGAACATGGACATCGGCCGCTTCGAGCACGTGGACGTCGTCGGCGTCGCCGAGCATCTGCCCTTTGTAGACGCTTCGTTCGACGGAGTCGTCGTCCAGGCGGTTCTGGAACATGTCGAGGATGCCGAGACTGTTCTCTCGGAAGCCGCGCGAGTTCTGAAACCGGGTGGGTCGATTCTGATCGAGGTGCCGTTCATGCAGGGCTACCATGCTGCGCCGAACGACTACCGCCGCTATACGGAGCACGGGCTGCGAGCTGCCGTCGAGGCTCACGGCTTGACGGTGGACGCGAGCGGAGTCGCGGTCGGCCCCGCGTCGGCCATGGCGTGGGTTGCGACGGAATTCCTGGCGCTGCTGCTCTCGGGCCGTAGTGCGACCGGGTACCGTCTGGCCCGCCTCGCGACGAGATGGGTCGCGGCACCGCTCAAGTACGCGGACCGCTGGCTCGATCGGCACCCGATGGCCTACACGGTCGCGAGCGGCGTCTGGGTGCGCGCGAGCCGCCGGCTCCCCTAGCGTTGGAAGAGGAAGGAGCGCGGGTTCAGGCTCGCGGCTCGGCGGTAGCTCTGCTGCGCCGTGCGGAACTCGACGAGCTTCATCTGGATCCTGGAGGCCGTGAGCCACAGACACCAGTCGGTGCCATCTCATTCGATCGCGCCGCGGATCGAGTGGTAGGCTGCTCTCAGGTCGCCAACTCGCTCCTCGACCAGGGCGCGCTGGAGGTAGGGAGACGCCGCCCATGGCTGCAGGCGTTGCGCCGCCGCGGCCGC
>JBPCPR010000258.1:0-8156 GCA_050998925.1 Gaiellaceae bacterium | reverse complement strand
GACCCGTTCGCGGAGGAGACGGCGCACGCGGTGCGCGAGTACGCCGCCCCGCTGAAGTAGGCGGGAGTCGACACGGTCATCCTCGGCTGCACGCACTATCCGCTGATCCGGCCGATCCTGCAGCGCGTCTTCCCCCCCCCGGTAGCGGGCCGGAGGCGAGGGACGGTCATGCCGCCGCGAGCTCGAGCTCGCTGATCGCGATCTGCTCGACGGCCCCGACCGGGAGCTGCAGGAAGCGCTCGCCGAGCGCCCGGAACTCCTCCGGCGAGCCCGTCGTCAGGAACCGGCACGCTCCCTCCCGGGAGACGTCGTTTCCGACGCCGCGCCGCGCCAGCGTCTCCGCAACCTCTCGCGCGGTCTCGTCCGCCGAGAAGACGAGCGCCGAACCACGCCCGAAGACCCGCTCGAACACCGGGCGGATCAGCGGATAGTGCGTGCAGCCGAGGATGACCGTGTCGACGCCCACGTCTCTGAGCGGCGCCGCATACTCGCGGACTGCTGCGTGCAAGCCCTCGTCGACGGCGCCGGCCTCGATCATCGGGACGAGCTTCGGGCAGGCGACCGAGACGACCGCGGTGCCTGCGTCGAGCGCCCGGATGATCGCGGCGTAGCGCCCGCTCTCCACCGTCGCGACCGTCGCGAGGACGCCGATCTTCCGGTTTCGTGTCGCCTGGACGGCCGCGTGCGCCTCGGGGGCCAGGACGCCGACGACCGGGACAGAGAGCTGCTCCTGGAGCAGCGGCAGTGCGGCGGCGGTGGCCGTGTTGCAGGCATCCACGATCAGCTTGACGTCACAGCGCTCGAGATAGGAGGCGATCTCGAGCGCGAAGCGGCGGATCTCGTCCGCGGGGCGCGGGCCGTACGGGCAGCGGGCACCGTCGCCGAGGTAGACGAAATCCTCGTGCGGCATGGTGACGAGGCATTCGTGGAGGACCGTGAGCCCACCCGCTCCGGAGTCGAAGATGCCGATCGGCCGCCCGTCCACAACCCTGATTCTACGAGCGCCCGTGGACCGCGCCGTGACGCCGTTCTACGAGTTGGTTGATCGATGATCGTCGTGCCCCCGGGGACGGGCCAGACCAAGCCAGGGTGCGCCATCGTCCGCAGGCAAGGCTAGAAGCCCTGACAAGGGCGAGGGTGCGGCCTGGCGCAGTGTCTGGGCCGCCATCCGTCGGTACGGTGATCGTCGGTCAATCATCTAGCGTAAGACCGTGCTCGAGCTCTGGGAAGCGCAGGACGCCTTCGCGCGCGTAGAGGATTACCTCCGGGAGCACGAGTTCTTCGGCGGCGACCAGGTTGCCGACGTCTACCTCGGCTACGGCCTCTCGCAGGTTCTCCGCCGCGAGACCACCCCGCCTGCGCCGGCCGACCCGTGCCGCCTGCCGCTCGCCGCCTGCAGGATCCGCCCAGCCGGCGAGCGGAGCGATGGGATGGGGCGCGTCCGCATCGGCGCCTGGCACCGCTCCTGGACCGACGCCGGCTACGGGGCCGCAATCGAGGCGGTGCAGGACGCGATCGCGCGCGGAGACGTCTACCAGGTGAATCTCGTCCAGCATCTGTCCGCGCCCTTCGAAGGGAGTCCGGCCGGGCTGGCCGCGCGTCTGGCGCCGCTTGCACCGCTCCACGGTGAGCCGCTCCTCGCCGACGGGTGGGCGGTCGTGTCGGCCTCCCCCGAGCTCTTCCTCGCCCGGCGCGGAGCCCGCCTCTGGACGAAGCCGATCAAGGGGACGCGCCCCCTCGGCTCCACCGGCGAGCTCGCCGGCTCCGAGAAGGACACCGCGGAGCACGTCATGATCGTGGACCTGGAGCGGAACGACCTCTCTCGGGTCTGCGAGCCCGGGAGCATTCGCTGGCCGGAGCTGCTCGCGGAGCATCGGCTCGCCGGGGTCTCGCACCTCGTCTCGACAGTCGAGGGCCGTCTGCGAGCGGGCGTCGGCCTGGCGGAGATCCTCGGGGCGACCTTCCCGGGCGGCTCGATCACGGGTGCCCCGAAGATCGCGGCCGTCGACCAGATCGCACGGCTCGAGCCGGTCGGGCGCGGCGCGTCGATGGGAGCACTCGGGCGGATCTACCCGAACGGGGACTTCGACCTGGCGCTCACGATTCGGACGTTCGCGGTAGCGGAGGGCCAAATCCACCTGTGGGTCGGCGGCGGCATCGTGTGGGACTCGGAGACCGAGGCCGAGATCGAGGAGTCCTGGGTGAAGGCACGCCCCCTCCTCGCGGCGATCGGCGCGCCGCTCCTCGAGCCGGTACTCGCGTGACGCTGCTCGCCGTCGCGGTCCGGGGCCGCGGGATCGTCGACCCGGAGGCGCCTGTGCTCCACGCGGACGACGAGGGCCTGATCAGGGGCCGCGCGGCCTTCGAGACGACGCGCGTCTACGACGGTCGCCCGTTCAAGCTGGACGAGCATCTCGACCGCCTGGCCGGCTCGGCGGCCAGGATCGGCCTGCCGGACGTCGACCGCGATGAGTGCCTCTCGCTCGCCGCCGCCGCCCTAGACGAGGCAGGCGCCCCGGATTGCGTCCTCCGCCTCTACTGGACCGCTGGCCGGGAGGGGGACGACGAGCCGACCGCGCTCGCGCTCGTGAGCTCGATCCCCGCCGGGCTCGACGAGCACAGGCGCAAGGGCATCAGGATGATCTCGCTGCCGCTGGGGCTCGAGGCCGACCTGCGCGCCGTCGCCCCGTGGCTCCTCGGAGGCGTGAAGTCGACGAGCTATGCCGTCAACATGGCAGCCGAAGCCGAGGCGCGCCGCAGGGGTGCCGACGATGCCGTCTTCCTGGCGAGCGGCGGCGTCGTCCTCGAGGGCCCTGTGACCAATGTCTGGTGGCGGCGCGAGCGCGTCCTCTACACCCCGGCTCTCGAGCTCGGCATCCTCGCGGGGGTGACCCGGTCGACGCTGATCGTGGCGGCAGGCACGTGCGGCTACGAGGTCCGGGAAGGTGTCTTCCCGCTCGAGCACCTGGCGGGCTCCGAGGAGACGTTCACGTCCTCGTCGATCCGCGAGGTCATGCCGGTGGTCGAGCTGGACGGCCGACCTCTCGGCCCTGGCGTGCCCGGCCCCGCGGCGCGCGACCTCCAGGAAGCGCTCCGCGATGAGGCATCGCGAGATGGTTGATCGGTAATTGGCGTACCCGCGGGGACGGGCCGCCATCCGAGGGTGCGGTGATTGCCGGTCAACCATCTAACCTAGACGCCATGCGCGTTCTCTCGATCATCCACGGGTCTGATGCCAAGGCCGGCGTCTTCGGGGAAACCGTGCGAAACGCGGGCCACGAGCTCCACCAAGCGAGCTTCGCGCTCGAGCAGCCACCCTCGCACCCGGTCGCCGACTACGACGCGGCCATGATCTTCGGCGGCTCGATGAACACGCACGAGGAGGAGACGCACCCCTGGCTCCGGTCCGAGAAGAAGGCGATCGAGAGCCTGCTCGAGGCGGGCGTTCCGACCTTTGGTGTCTGCCTCGGCAGCCAGCTCATCGCCGAGACGGCGGGTGGCGCCGTCAGCAGGGCCGAGGAGCCCGAGATCGGCTGGTTCGAGGTCGAGCTCACGCCCGAGGCCGCCCGTGATCCCGTCTTCAGCCCGCTGCCGGACCGCTTCCCCGCCTTCCAGTGGCACAGCTACCAGTCGTCGCTCCCACCCGGTGCCGTCGAGCTGGCTCGGAACTCCGTCTGCCTCCAGGGCTATCGCCTCGGAGAGTCCGTCTGGGGCACGCAGTTCCATTGCGAGGTGACGCGCCCCATCGTCGAGACGTGGATCAGCCACTACAAGTCGGATCCCGACGCGATCGCACTCGGTCTCGACGGCGACCGGGCACGAAAGGAGTTCGCGGAGCGAATCGACGAGTGGAACGCTCTCGGACGCCGGCTCTGCAGCGCCTTCATGGCGCACGTCGAGGAGCGGATCGCCGCCCCCGCCGGCGCGTGACCCCGGTCTCCTACCGCTGCCTGTCGCAGGAAGACGTCGTCGAAGCGGGGGGTCTCGACATGGATGCCTGCCTCGAGGTGATCGAGGAGACGCTCGCCCTGCACCACCGTGGGGAGACGATCGCGCCACAGAAGGCGGTCATCCACTGGGGTGAGGACCTCGACACCGACGAGAAGCTCGGCCGGATCATGGCCATGCCGGCCTACGTCGGCGGCAGCACCCGCATGGCCGGCCTCAAGTGGATTCCGAGCGTGCCCGGGAACCCCGCGCGCGGACTGCCGCGCGGCATCGGGGTCATCCTCCTCTCTGACCCCGAGACCGGCTTGCCCGTGGGGTTCCTGGACGGGACGGTCGTCTCGGCGATGCGCACCGGAGCCGTCTCCGGGCTCGCAGCGCGAGCGCTGGCGCGCGACGGCGCGCGTGTCCTCGGCCTCCTCGGCGCCGGCGTCCAGGCGAGGACGCAGCTCCTGGCGCTCGAGCGGACCCTGCCAGCCCTCGAGGAGATCCGGATCTACGACCCGGCGGACGGCAAGGCGGAGGAGCTTGCAGCCGCCCGCTCCGACGGCCCTTCGCGCCGGGCCGCCGCGAGCGCCGAGGAGGTCGTGCGCGGAGCCGACGTCGTCGTGCCCGCCACGATGGCCGCGGAGCCGTTCGTTCCGGCGGCCTGGCTCGGGCCGGGGGCGCTCGTGCTCTCGGTCTCCTCGCTCGACCTCGACGTGGACGTGGTCGAGTCCGCCGACCTGGTGGTCGCTGACGAAATAGCCCACGAGACCGCCCATGCCTCGCGCCCGCTCGCCCGCGCGGAGGCGGCCGGCGTGCTCGAGCGGGACGCCGTCGTCCCACTCGGAGCGATCCTTGCGGGAGCTCACCCCGGCCGGACCTCGGACGATGAGCTGATCCTCGTCTCCCCCATCGGCCTGGGCATCGAGGACGTCGCGTGGGCGACACACGTCTTCCGGCGGGCCGAGGAGCTCGGCCTCGGCACCGAGCAGCGGCTCTGGAACGCGCCGGTCTGGCTCTAACTGCATGGCTCTGTGCTCGCTGCCCAGCGAGCCGTCCCGCTCGCGGCCAAGTCCGTTCCCCTCTAAGAGCTACGCTCCGCCTGATTGTTGAAACGCGCGCCCAAGTGGTCGTATTGGCTTCCGGCTGTGCTTGTGTCGCTGGCCGTCGTTCTTGCGCTCGTGCTGACCTGGCTGTTTGTGGTTCAGCCCGGCCTTGGCAATTGAGCCGCCCTCGTTTCGCTAGTCGTTTCGCTCAACCCTGCTAGGGACCCTTCGTCAGATACGCGGCGGTGATCCCGCCGTCGACCACGAATTCGGTGCCGGTCATGTACGAGGAGAGGTCGCTCGCCAGGAAGAGCGCGCCCTTGGCGATGTCCTCGGGCTCGGCGAAGCGGCCCAGGGGAATATGGTTCAGGCGGTTCTCACGCCGCTCGTCATCCGCGAGGAGCGGCTCGAGGAGGGGCGTCCGGACCGGGCCCGGGCAGAGCGCGTTCGCCCTGATGCCCTGCGGAGCGTACTGGACGGCCACCTCCCGGGTCATCGACAAGACGCCACCCTTCGAGGCGGAGTAGGCGATCTGCGGGTTCGCGGCACCCATCAGGGCAACGAACGAGGCGACGTTGATGATCGATCCGCCTCCGCACTCGACCAGCTTCGGGATCGCGTAGCGGCAGCAGAGGAAGACCCCTTTCAGGTTGATGTCGATCGTCTGCTGCCAGATCTCGAGCGGCGTCTCGACAGGGCTCGTGTCGTCCGGGTGCATGATCCCGGCGTTGTGGTAACTGACGTCGAGGCGCCCGAAGCGCTCGGCAGCCTGGTCGAAGAGGGTACGCACCTGGTCGTCGTCCGAGACGTCGCCCGGGAAGAAGACGGCCTCGCCCCCGACTTCCTCGACGAGCCGAACCGCCTCGTTACCGCCGTCCTCGTCCATATCCGCAACGGCGATCTTTCCGCCCTCGCGCGCGAAGAGGATGGAGGCGGCGCGGCCGAGGCCGCCGCCCGAGCCGGTAATCAGGCACACCTTTCCGTCGAGCAACATGGGCGCGTAGCCTAATCCACCGCGCGGCGCGACCACTCGTGCCAGGAGCCCTCGTAGTTCTCCGCCTCGAGCCCGACGGCCCGTAGGGCTGCGGCGGCGAACGCGGAGCGCTGGCCGGAGTGGCAGTAGGTAACCAGCTCGAGCTCGGGATCGATGCCGCGATCGCGGACGAGCGCGAGCACGGTCTCGCGGTCATGAGGCCTCCCTTCCCCGGCGAAGAGCTCCTCCCAGTCGAGGTGGATTGCGCCGGGGATGTGGCCCTGGCGAGGATCGCACGGGTAGCCGGCGCTCCCCTCGTACTCCTTGCGCGTCCGGACGTCGAGGACAGCAACCGAGCGCTCGCCCAGGCGGCGGGCCAGCTCGTCGGCGGTCACGCGGCGACCCCGGCGAGCAGAGCGCGGAGGCTCGCCAGGAACGCCCCTGGCCGCTCGAGCGGCGCCAGATGGCCCGACTCCGGGAGCGTCACGAGCTTCGCGCCCGGGATACCCGAGGCGATCGCCGCCGACTCGGGCGGAGGCGTCAGCTCGTCCTGCTCTCCCACCAGGACCAGGGTCGGCACGTCGATGGTCGAAAGGGTCGGCCGCGAGTCGGGGCGATCGCGTATGGCTTCGACGCACGTGATCAGCTTGTCCGGACTCCGCCCGAACACAAGCGTCCGCGCCCGCTCGACGATCTCTGGCTCCGCCGCGGGCGAGAAGAGCTTCGGCTCCAGCTCTTCCCAGAGGCCGGCTGCACCGTGCTCGCGGATGAGCTCGATCGTCCGCTCCCTCCCGGCACGCCCCTCGTCGGACTCGGGGCCGGCTCGCGTGTCGGCGAGAACGAGGCCGGAGATGCGCTCGGGTGCCCGCCGCCAGAGCTCGAGGGCTAGATAGCCACCCATCGAGACACCGACCGGGACGACCTCGGCCTCGGCCAGGCCGAGAACCGCGTCCGCCCATCCGGAGAGCGTTCGCCCGCCTCCCTCGGGCGGCAAGCTCGGGGCCACGGTGGCGAGCTCCCCGAGCTCACGGCGGGACTCGTCCCACATGCCCGCGTCGAGTGGAAAGGCATGGAGCAGGAGCACCGTGAAGCCCGCGCGGGGTGGGCTCATACCGCTGCCAGCAACTCGATCTCGGCGCGGACCGACGGCCGCTCGGCGAGGCGCTCCCGCCAGTGAGCAAGCGACGGGTGCTCACCGAGGTCGAGCCCGAGCCGGGTCTCGGTGCGGAGGATCCACGGCAGGTAGCCGATGTCCGCGAGGCCGTAGGCGGCCCCGGTCAGGAACGGCTGCGCCTCGAGGATCGCGTCGAGCCTCGCGAGCTCGGTCCGAAGGCGCTCCTCGGAGGCCGCCGGCCGGCCCTTGAGCAGGTCGTAATAGGGGTCGGAGAGGTCTTCGAACCGTTCCAGGAGCAGGCGTCCGAGCGCCCGCGCGGCGGCGTCGGCAGGCCAGAGCGGCGGCTCCGGGAAGCGCTCCTCCAGGTATTCCATGATCACCGTCGACTCCGGGAGCACGAGACCCTCGTCCTCCTCGAGCACCGGCACGAGGCCGGTCGGGTTCTTGCCGTGGATCCAGGCCGGGCGGTCGTCCAGGTCGATCTCGACCGGCTCGTACGGCACTCCCTTCTCGGCGAGGACGATCCGCACGCGCGCGCAGTACGGGCACCGGGCCGCGTCGTAGAGCAGCACGTCTGCGATGCTAAATGGTTAATCGCCAATTACCACGCCCATTAGCGATCAACCATCTGGCTCCATGCCCTGGCGCCCGGTCCCGCCCCGGCCTCCTGCCGTGGGTGCGAACGCCATGGTCGCCACGAGCCAGCCGCTCGCAACGCGGGCCGGGCTCCGCGCGCTCGAGCGCGGTGGGAACGCGGCCGACGCGGCGCTCGCAGCTGCAGCGGTGCTCTGTGTCGCGGAGCCGATGTCGACCGGAGTCGGTGGCGATGCGTTCGCGATCGTCTGGCGGGACGGCGAGGCGATGGGCCTCGACGCGGCGGGCCCGTCTCCCGCCTCTGCCGATGCGCTGGAGCTCCTCGAGGAGCATGGCCCGCGGTCGGTCACCGTCCCGGGTGCAGTCGCGGGCTGGTCCGCGCTCGCGGAGCGGTTCGGCCGCCTCGGGCTCGCGGCCTGTCTCTCCGATGCGGTCGAGGCAACGGAGCGAGGCGTCACAACGGGCGTCGTGACCGCGCGCACCTAGGAACAGGCCTCGA
>JBPCPR010000231.1:0-3185 GCA_050998925.1 Gaiellaceae bacterium | reverse complement strand
TACTGGAAGTGCCCGAGGGCGGGGCCGAGCCGGCGCAGGAGGCGCGGCAGCGCGTAGGCCATGCGAAGCACCTGGCTCCTCGCGGGGAGCTCGAGCGCCTCGATCCCGGCGGGCACGAGGTCGGGCCGCCGGGTGACCGCGGCCAGCCGGAGATCGGAGGGCGCGAGCGCCGCAAGCTCCCGCAGGAGGTTGGCCACGTACGTCTCGTCGCCGGTCCGGCGGCGTCCGAGCACGTCCGCGTCCACGACCACGAGCGGGGTGCTCACGTTGCCGCCTCCTCGTAGACGGCGAGCGTCTCCCGGGCCGTTCGCTCCCACGTGAGCTCGCGTGCGCGCGCGAGCCCGAGCGAGCGAAGCTCCGCGCGGCGGCGGTTCGCCCGCCGGAGCCCGGCGGCGATGTCGTCCGGGTCGAGCGGGTCGACGAGCTCGGCCGCTCCGGCCGCCACCTCCTCGCAGGCGCCTCCACGCGCCGTCACCACCGGAGCGCCGCAGGCGAGCGCCTCGAGCACTGGCAGTCCGAAGCCCTCGTAGAGCGGGACGTAAGCGACGCACGCCGCCCCCCGGTAGAGCTCCGCAAGCTCCGTGTCGCCGACCTCGCCGAGGAGACGGACTCCTTCGCCGCCGACGTCCACGCGGCCCCACCCCCGCGCCCCGGCGATCCGAAGCTCCAGGCCGAGCTCGGCTCGCTGGAACCCCTCGACGAGCCGCGCGAGGTTCTTGCGTGGCTCGAGCGTCGACACCGTGAGGACGTACTCGCCGGCAGCGGCCGGGCCCCCGGACTGGAACGGGGGACCGACACCGTTTCGCACGACCCGCACGCGCGCCTCGTCAACGCCGAGGGCCTCCACCAGCTCGAGGCGCGTGAGCTCGGAGACCGCGATGATCCGCCGCGCGGCGCGCGCCACGCGCGGGAGCGTCAGGGCGCTCCAGGACCTCGTCCAGCGGTTGAACGTCTCCGGGTAGCGCAGGACGGCGAGGTCGTGGACGGTGACGACGAGCGGCACCCGCGACCGGAGCGGCGCGCGCATCGTGGGGCAGTGGAGGACGTCCAGGCCGTCGCGGGCGGCGAGCATCGGGAGGGCGCCGAGGTACCAGGCGGTGTCCCGGACGATCTTCGTTGGACGCGACGCCCCGCCGAAGGAGTACTCGCGGGCGATGCCGGCGCCGATCTCCTCGAGCGCCTGCGAGAGGCACCGGACGTAGCGCGCCGTCCCCGCCCGCGTCAGGACGAGCGGGGAGACGTCCAGCCCGACTCGCAGCTCAGGCATGATGCCTCGCGCTTTGGGTCTCCGGCGGCAGGAGCGCGACTGGGACGACCTCGCCCTCGTCGATCCCCTCTGGGCGGTTCTCTCCGAGATGCAGCCTGGCGAACGGGCGTGGCAGCTCGACCGCTTCTTCGAGCGTGGCGAGGCCGACGTCGAGATCGTCCTGCGAGCGGCCTCGGAGCTCGGGTGCGACCGCTCCACCGAGCGCGCACTCGACTTCGGCTGCGGCGTCGGACGCCTGACCCGCGCGCTCGGCGCCTGCTTCGACGAGGTCGTCGGGGTCGACATCTCCGAGCGGATGCTCGAGCACGCGCGGCGGCTGCACGCCGACCGCCCGGCGCTTCACTTCGTGGTGAACCGGCGCCCCGACCTCCGCCTCTTCGAGGACGGCACCTTCGACCTCGTGCTCTCGTTCGTGGTGCTCCAGCACGTCGGGAGCGCCGAGCAGGCTCTGGCGTACGTCCGCGAATTCGTGCGGGTCGCGAGGCCGGGCGGCCTCATCGCGTTCCAGCTCCCCGCCCCGCTTGACGCTCGCCGTCGCCTCCAGGCCCGGCGCCGAGCCTACGGCGTCCTCCGCGCGCTCGGGCTTCACCCCGATTTTCTGCACCAGAGGCTTCGTCTGCACCCGATCCGGATGGTCGGGGTGCCCGAGGAGGAGGTTCGCGGGGCCGTCGCGGCGGGCGGAGGCCGGGTCGCGCGCGCCGACCCGGACGAGCTCGCGCCGGGAGTTCCGGGCTACCGCTACTACGTGACGATCCCTTTGGAAGCGGGTCAGGTCGACTCCCGAGCCCGGCGGTAGGCGTCGGCCACGGCCCGGCCCGTGGCCTCCCAGGTGAAGCGCCGGGCGTGCGCCAGGCCCCTCGGTGCAAGCGCCTCACGCTCCTCGACGGCGCGGTCGAGAAGATCGGCAAAGCGGCCGGTGTCGTCCGGGTCGGCGCGAAGGGCCGCGTCGCCGCAGGCCTCGTCCAGGGACGGATGCGAGGAGGCGACCACCGGCGTCCCGCTCGCAAGCGCTTCGATCACGGGCATGCCGAAGCCCTCGAAGCGCGACGGGTAGACGAACGCGGCCGCGCCCCGATAGAGCGCGGCGAGCTGGTCGTCGGGGACGAACCCGAGCAGCTCGACGCCGTCCCCCGAGACCGCCTCTTCGCCGTGCCCGGCTGCACCTGCGACCAGGAGCGTGAGCTCCGGCCGCCGCTCCCGGAGCAACCGAAAGGCTTCCGTCGCCACGGCTAGATTCTTCCTGGGCTCGCGGGTCGAGACGGCCAGGACGTACGGCTCTGCCCGCTCCGGACGCCGGCCGTCGGGCCCGAACCGCGGATCCAGCCCGGGATGCGCGACCGCGAGGCGTTCGGCGCCGACTCCGAGGTGCTCGGTCACGTCAGCCGCCGTCGAGCGCGAGATGCAGACGATCAGGTCGCACGTCCGGGCGGCGTGCCGGTACTTCGCCGTGTGCATCGCCCGGGTTCTCGGCGTGACCCAGTCTTGGAAGCGGAGCGGGATCAGATCGTAGATCGTGGTCGCCCGGAGCCCCGACCTCTGCGGGGGATACATCCAGTCGGAGAAGTGGAAGACGTCGAGGTCTCCGGCGAGCCGCTCGACCGCCACCCGCCCCGCCCGACTCCAGGCCGTCCTCCACGCGTGCGCCCCGGGCACGACCCGCAGCCGCCGCTCGACGGGCAGCGCCGCGAGGGATGTCTCGATGTTCCGCTTGCCGCGCGGGCTCGCGAGCCCGAACGCGACCACCTCGGTCTCGTCTTGCGTGGCGAGCGCCCCGACCAGTCCGCGCAGGTAGTTCCCGATTCCGGTGCGGGGGCGGGAGAGCGGGCTGACGTCGAGGACGACGCGCATGCGACTAGGACGCGGCTCGACGGGCCTCTACGAGCAGGCCAGGGGCGTCGCCGTAGGGATCGAGTGCGGC
>JBPCPR010000161.1:0-2702 GCA_050998925.1 Gaiellaceae bacterium | reverse complement strand
CGCCGGCCCCGGCGCCCGATCTCTGGCGGAGGCGATCCCCGTCGGAGCGCTCGAGGTGGAGCACGTCGGCGACGATCTCCTGCTCACCGCGTACCTTAACGAGCCCTGAGCCCGTCGTAAGCTCTGTCTATGTTGGTCTGTCCCGCCTGCGGTCAGGAGAATCCCGAGGGTTTTCGCTTTTGCGGCTCCTGCGGCAAGCCTGTGGGAGGCGAGACCCAGCGCCAACGAGAAGAGCGCAAGGTCGTCACCGTACTTTTCGCCGACCTCGTCGGGTTCACGGGCCGAGCCGAGCGGCTGGACCCCGAAGACGTCCGCGCGATGCTCTCCCCGTACTACGCCCGGCTCCGCAGCGAACTGGAGCGGCGTGGGGGGACCGTCGAGAAGTTCATCGGCGACGCGGTCATGGCCGTCTTCGGCGCGCCGGTGGCCCACGAGGACGACCCCGAGCGGGCGGTTCGGGCTGGGCTTGCGATCCGAGACGCGATCCGGGACGAGGACGCGGGGCTTCAGGTTCGCATCGCCGTTAACACCGGCGAGGCGCTTGTGTCCCTCGACGCGAGACCGAGCGCCGGAGAGGGCATGGCAGCCGGAGACGTGGTCAACACGACGGCCCGGCTGCAGTCGGCCGCCCCCGTGAACGGCATTCTCGTGGGCGAGAGCACGTATCGCTCTACCCGCCACGCAATCGAGTATCGCGAAGCGGGCCCGGTCGAGGCGAAGGGGAAAGCCGACCCCGTCCAGGTGTGGGAAGTCGTCCAGGCCTATTCCCGGATCGCAGTGGAGACATTGGAGGCGGGGGCGCCGCTTATCGGCCGGCGTCGCGAGCTCGACGTGCTCACGGGCGCCCTCGAGCGCGCGCGGCAGGAGCGCACCCCACAGCTCGTCACGCTCGTCGGCGTGCCGGGGATTGGGAAGAGCCGGCTTGTCTACGAGCTCTTCAAGGCGATCGAGTCGGAACCGGACCTAGTCTTCTGGCGCCAGGGGCGTGCCCTTCCATACGGCGAAGGCGTCACGTACTGGGCGCTCGCCGAGATGGTCAAGGCGCACGCCGGGGTGCTCGAGACGGACTCGCTCGCCGACGTGGGGCAGAAGCTGACGCAGGCGGTCTCTGTAGTCCTCGGCGAGTCGCCCGAGGCGGAATGGGTCGAGCTTCACCTCCGTCTCCTGGTAGGGCTCACGACAAGCTCGGACATGTCGGGCGATCGCCGTGCCGAAAGCTTTGCCGCCTGGCGGCGCTTCTTCGAGGCTCTGGCCGAGCAGAACCCGCTCGTCCTGGTCTTCGACGACCTCCACTGGGCCGACGACGACCTACTCGACTTCGTCGACCACCTGGTCGACTGGGCGAGCAGCGTCCCGATTCTTGTCGTTTGCGCCGCGCGTCCGGAGCTACTCGACCGCCGCCCGGCCTGGGGTGGCGGAAAGCTCAACGCCGCCACCGTCTCGTTGACGCCGCTCACCGACGAGGAGACGGCGGAGCTCATCGGCGCGCTGCTCGAGCGGATTCTGCTTCCGGCCGAAATCCAGGCGACCCTCCTTGCGCACGCGGGCGGCAACCCGCTCTACGCGGAGCAGTTCGTTCGCATGCATCTCGAGCGCGCCGGCGATGCGCCGGCGTTGCCCGAGACCGTGCAAGGGATCATCGCGGCGAGGCTCGACATCCTTCCCGCGGCGGAGAAGGCGCTTCTCCAGGATGCCGCAGTCATGGGAAAAGTCTTCTGGCTCGGCGCCGCTGCCGCTATCGGCGCGCTCGGCCCCGATGCCGTCGAGGCGCTCCTGCACGCGCTCGAGCGCAAGGACTTCATCCGCAGAGAACGGCGCTCCTCCGTCGCCGGCGAGACCGAATACTCGTTCCGCCACGTTCTGGTGCAGGACGTTGCCTACGCCCAGATTCCCCGGGCCGCGCGCGCGGAGAAGCACCGCCTCGCCGCTGGCTGGATCGATTCGCTCTCGGACGACCGGGCCGCCGATCGGGCGGAGATGCTTGCGCACCACTACCTGGCGGCCCTCGAGTTTGCCCGCGCGGCCGGTAGCGAGACCGACGACCTTCGGGAGCGGGCCCGCCTTGCCCTGCGCGTCGCTGCGGAGCGCGCCATGGCGCTGAGTGCCTTCGCGGCGGCGGCTCGCTTCTTCGAGAGCGCGCTCGAGCTCTGGCCGGCCGACGATGCCGAGCGGCCAAAGCTTCTGCTCCGGTGCGGGGAGGCTCTGTACACGAGCCGCGGCGCGGGCATCGAGTTCCTCGAAGAGGCGAGGGATGCTTCACTTGGCGCCGGCATGGTCGAGGAGGCAGCCGAGGCAGAGGCTCTGCTCGGGCAGCTTCGCTACGACCAGGGGCTGGTCGACGAGGCTCTCGGCCACATGGATCGAGCCGTTGCTCTCATCGAGGATCGGGCGGCCTCTGCGGCCAAGGCGAGCGTGTACGCGCAGGCGGCGCGGTGGAATGCGCTTACGGGCAATCGCATCGAGGCGATCCGGCTGAGTGACGCGGCGCTCGCCCTGGGCGACGAGCTCCAGCTTCTGGATGCCACGGCGTACACCCTCAACACGCGGGGGATGGTCAGGGTCATCGGCGGCGACCTGGGCGGGATCGAAGATCTCGAAGCGAGCATCGTGGTCGCCGGGGAGCGGCGGCCAGCCGACCTCGCGCGGGGGTACGGCAACCTGGCCTCGACGCAGGTCGATCTGGGAAACCTCAGGCGGGGGCG
>JBPCPR010000320.1:0-5913 GCA_050998925.1 Gaiellaceae bacterium | reverse complement strand
CGGTTCACCTCGACGTGCGGGAGGGTGTCGAGGCGCATGTCGGGCAGGTCGAGGTGGATGTAATCCGTCACTCCCAGCTCCGCCGCGGCCCGCCTGGCCTCCTCGTTCTTCTGCTGGCGCCGCGCCGTGTCCCCGGCGTACTGCGTCGAGCTGCCGTCGGTCACGCAGACGATGCGCACGTCATCTCCCGAGACGCCCGCATGGAGCGCGATCGTGCCGCCCATGCCGAGGACTTCGTCGTCGGGGTGGGCGGCGAGCACGAGAATCCTCATCCGAGCACGTCTCCAACCCCTATGCGCTCGGCAAGCGCCGGCGGCTCGACCTCCTCGAGCAGGAGCGCGCCCTCGCCGCACGCGACGACGGGGCCTTCGGGACGGCGCTCGACGACCTCCCCGGCAGGGTGAGGGGCTTCGGCGGCGAGTGCCCGGGCCCGCCAGATCGTGAGCTTCGCGTCGCCGGCGAACGTGAATGCCCCCGGGTACGGCCGCGTCTGCGCGCGCACCCAGTCGTCGAGGTAGGGCGCGCGGGTGTGCCAGTCGATGATCCCGTCGAGCGGGGTCCGCTTCGGCCAGGAGCTCGAGCGCGCGGGATCCTGCGGTGAACGTGGCGCCCGACCCTCAGCCAGGAGCGGCACGTAGCGGCGGACGAGCTCGACGTGCGCCTCGGCCACCTTGTCGTAGAGGCTCGTCGCCGTCTCAGCCCGCGCGACCGAAACCTCGAGCTGGCCGACGATCGGGCCCGAGTCGGCCGTCGGGTCGACGATCTCGAAGAGCGTCACGCCGGTCGTGGCGAGCCCGCTCAGGATCGCCCACGGAATGGGCGCACGACCGCGGTGCCGCGGGAGCAGCGATGGGTGCATCCCGAAGACGCCCTTGGGCGCAGCTCCGATCAGGCCCTCGTGGACGAGCTGCGACCAGCCGACGACGAAGATCGTGTCGGGACTCGTCTCGACCACCGCGGCGACAGTCTCGGGCGCGTTCACGTCGAGGGTCTCGATCAGCGAGGCGCCGAGCCGCGCGGCGACCTCGTCGAAGGCGCACTGGCCGGCGCGATTCGGGTCGATCGGGCCGGGCAGCGTCACGACCGCCGCAACGTCGGCTCCCGCCTCGGAGGCAGCCTCGAGACAGTCGCGCCCGACCGAGTCGAAGCTCACCCATGCAAGCCGCATGGCGGGCAACGCTACCCGCCCGTCGAGGCGCGTGCGGCTCCTGTCGACCGCGTTTGCGAAGCCGTGCTGAACGCGCAACGCGTGCGGCGCTAGAAGCCGGGGACGACCCCGGCCAGCTCGAGGCCGGCCAGAAGCAGCACGGTCGCGAGCGCGAATCGGATCGCACGCTCCGGGCAGCCGCACCGTGAGCTGGCTGCCAATCAGAACCCGTGGAATCGAGCCGGTCGCGAGCGACGCGGCTCGCCGCCAGGTCCACGTTTCCCGCGGAGAAGTGAGCCAGCTCGGCTGCCCACAGGAGGAACGCCCCGCTGCTACGAGCCCCGGTAAGCCTCGATCAGGATCTCAGCAACCTCGGGGCGGGAGAACTCGGCCGGCGGGAGCTCACCGTTCGAGAGCATCTCGCGCACCTTCGTCCCCGAGAGGAAGACGTGGTCGTCGCCCGAATGCGGGCACGTCTTCGCCGACGCCATCTGGCCACACACCTTGCACCAGAAGGAGTGCTCGAAGAACATCGGCTCGATGTCGAGCTCGTGCGGCTCGAACTCGTCGAAGATCAGCTGGGCGTCGTACGAACCGTAGTAGCTCCCGACGCCCGCGTGGTCGCGACCGACGATGAAGTGCGAGCAGCCGTAGTTCTTCCGGCAGATCGCGTGCCACACGGCTTCGCGCGGACCGGCGTAGCGCATGGCCGCGGGAAAGGCCGAGACGACGACGCGATCCTTCGGGTAGTAGCCGTCGACCAGCACGTCGTAGGCCTTCACCCTCGTCGCCGCCGGCACGTCGTCCGACTTCGTCTCCCCGACCAGCGGATGGATGAGGAGGCCGTCCACCGTCTCGAGAGCGCACTTCGTCAGGTACTCGTGGGCCCGGTGGATGGGATTCCTGGTCTGGAAGCCGACCACGCGCTTCCAGCCGCGCTCGGCGAAGGTCGCGCGGGTCTTTGCGGGGTCCTTCGCGAGCTCGGGGAAAGAGGACTCGACCCGGTCGAAGACCGTCACGCGCCCCGCCAGGTAGTGGTCGTGCTGGGCGTAGAGCCGCGCGACGCCGGGGTGCTCGTCCTCGGTCGTCCGGAAGCAGCGCTCCGCCTCGCGCTCCTTGTCGTACTCGTAGACCTCCTCGACGTCGAGGACGGCGAGCTTCCGGCCGGACTCGTCCGCGAGGGCGATGCGGTTGCTCCCGGGCGCGGCGGGAACAGCGAGGCAGACGGGGAGCGCCCACGGAAGCCCGCCGGCGAGGCGCATCTCGTCCACCACGCGCTCGTAGTCCTCGCGGCCCATGAAGCCTGTAAGCGGGGAGAGAGCGCCGGAGGCGAGCATGTCGAGATCGGAGACCTCACGAGAGGTGAGCGTCACGACCTCGAGCGAGTCGAGGTCGTCCGGCCGGTCGCCGGTCGCGTCGACGAGCTCCCCGCCGTGCGGGGGGATCAGCTGCAGATCGGTTGCCGTGCTCATGTCCGCAGACCCCCACCCTGGGAGGGGACCCACGCTCCCGCCTCAAAAAGTAGGGAAAAAGGGCGCACAGGTGTGTGCCGGGACGCGCCGGCATCGGCTCCGGTGCGTGTCGAGTCTCCGCAGCGGCGGCTCACGCCTTCATCTCCGCGTACAGGAGTCCCATTTCCTCGAGCCTCCGGAGCACGATGCGGGCGCTCTCCTCCGGCTCGTGCTCCTCGGTCTTCAGCACGATCTCTGGACTGGAGGGCGCCTCGTACGGGTCCGAGACCCCGGTGAACTCCTTGATCTCGCCCTTGAAGGCCTTCTCGTAGAGACCCTTCACGTCGCGCCGCGCACACTCCTCGACGGATGTGTCGACGAAGACCTCGACGAAGGCCCCGAACTCCTCGACCAGCGCCCGCGCCATTTGGCGCTGCTCTTCGTACGGGGAGATCGCCGAGACGAGAACTGCGGCACCCTGGCGCGTCAGCCGCGAAGCAACCCAGCCGATGCGTCCGATGTTCGTGTCCCGGTCCTCCTTCGAGAACCCGAGACCCTTCGAGAGGTGCGTCCTGACGACGGCGCCGTCGAGATACTCGACGAGCCGTCCACCCTCCTCGAGCTGGGGGCCGACGAGCTCGGCGATCGTCGTCTTCCCGGCGCCCGAAAGGCCCGTGAACCAGAGAGTGAATCCGTTCCTCATGCTGTCCTTTCATCGATGTGGATGCCGCACTCGAGCTTGTCCGAACCGGCCCACCTGCCGGCGCGCTCTTCCTCGTCGGGCCGGATCGGACGGGTGCAGGGGATGCACCCGATCGACCTGTACCCGGCGTCGTGCAGCGGGTTGTACGGAATGTCGTTCGCGACGATATAGCTCCAGACCCGGTCTTCGTCCCAGTCGGCGAGCGGCTGGATCTTCCAGACCCCGTAGCGCTCCGAGCGCTCGACCTTCCGGGCATTCGCACGGGAGGGCGACTGGTCACGTCGGATGCCGGAGATCCAGGCGTCGTACGGATCGAGCACCCGGATGAGCGGCTCGACCTTGCGGATGTGGCAGCAGCGATCGGGATCCGACTCCCAGAGGTTCGGCCCCTCCTGGTTGTGCTGCTCCGCGACCGTGATGATCTCCGGCCGGATGAGGTTCAGGCCGTAGCGCGCCACGAGTGCCTCACGGGTCTCGTAGGTCTCCTTGAAGAGAGGTGCGTGTCGAGCTCGATGATGTCGATCCCGAGCCCGAGCTCGGAGACGAGGTGGACGAGCACCGACGACTGCTTCTGCCAGGAGCACGTCAGGCAAAGCCGGTCGCCGAACGAGTCGTAGGCCCAGCGGACGACCTCGTCCGCGGGCGTGGCCTCGATCTGCGGCTCAGTCAGCGACAGGCTGCTCATCGAGCAAGATCTCCTGCAGGGTGTCGGCTCGAAGCCCGAGCCGGAGCGTCTCGAGCGGGATGACTTCCTCGGGGGGAATGTTGCCGAGGTTCACCTCGGGGCCGAAGTGCTTCACGAAGTACGCCTGCGAGGCCTTCGTGGGAGCCTCGAAGATGATGTCGCCGAGCTCGATCTCATGAACGATCTCGTCGATCAGGCCGGTGCGCATCTCGCCGGTAGGGCGGAAGATGCCGGCCGTGCCGCCCTCTCTACCCTCGGTGATCACCTTCCATGCGCCGGCCTGGAGCTCCTCCTTCATCCACTGCACCCACTGGTAGGGGGCAAAGACGACCTCGGAGTCTTTCGAGCCGACCTCCGAGAAAACCACGAAATCGCGGGCGAGCTCTTCGATCAGCTCCAGCTTTCGCTCGCGCGGGAGGTCGATCGTCCCGTCGGAGACCTCGACGTGTGAAAAACGGTTGTCGGTCAGCCAGCTCCGGTACTCATCCAGCTTGTGGCGCGCAATCGCGGCCTCGAAGAGCGTGCCGCCGCAGACGACGGGGGTCTCGAATGAGCGGTAGAGGGAGATCTTCTTCTCGAGGTTGTTCGTGACGTAGGACGTGCCCCAGCCGAATTTCACGACGTCGACGTACTCGCCTCCCGTGTCGAAGAGGCCTTCGATGTCGCGAAGGTTGAGCCCTTTGTCGATGACGTGCGTGAGCCCGTGCGTACGCGGTTTCGGCGTACGCGCCGGCACGTCGAGGAAGCCGTTCGAGCCGTTAGAGCCGTGCATAGATGTCCTCCAGTCGCCGATGAGCTTCCGCCTGCACATCGTGGTAGAGCGACGCCCCGTGCGAGTCGATCCCGACGGTCAGCGGGCCGAAGTCCTTGACCCTGAACTTCCAGAGGCACTCGGGCATCAGGTCCTCCCACTCGACCTCCTCGATCTCTTCGATCTGGGTCGTTTCGAGCGCCGCGGCTCCGCCGACGATCGCGAAGTAGACCATCCCCAGGCGCTGCATCGGCTCGATCGCATCGTCGGGGAGACCGCCCTTGCCGCAGATAGCGCGCACGCCGTAATCCCGGCCGAGCGGCTCGGTGAAGCGCACCATGCGCGCGCTCGTGGTCGTCCCGATACACATCTTCTCGTAGCTCCCGTCGGCGAGCTTCCGGACGTTCGGGGCCGTGTGCAGGAGCAGCGCGCCGGTCAAGTCCATCTCGGGCCGGCGGCCCTGGTCGAACATCCGGATCTGCGTGCGGTCGCGGATGCCGATGATGTGCCCGTCGACCGTGACGGAGTCGCCGGCACGGAGCTCGCGAATCTGCGCCTCGTCGATCGGGAAGGTGAGCCGGAGCTCGGCCATCACGCCTCCCGGTCGTAGTCGACGTCGCCGTCCGGGCCGATGTGGGCGCTCGCCCGCCGGGCCGCCCAGCACTGGTAGTTCACGGCCACGGGATTCAACGTCATGTGAGTGTCCGCATGCTCGATGTGGCACTGGAGCACCGTGACATCGCCGCCGAGGCCCATGGGGCCGATCCCGGTCTCGTTCAGGAGGTCGTAGAGCTCGTCCTCGAGCTTCGCCACCTCCGAATCGGGGTTCCGCGTCCCGACCGGGCGGGCGATTGCCTCCTTGGCGAGGTGCATGGCGTAGTCGGCCGAGCCGCCGATCCCGACGCCGACGATACCGGGCGGGCACGGCTTCCCACCCGCGTTCACGATCGAGTCGAGGACGAAGCGCTTGATGCCGGCCACGCCCTCGGCGGGGACGCACATCTTCAGGAAGCTCATGTTCTCGGAGCCCGATCCCTTCGGAACGCACTTGACGTCGAGGCCGTCCCAGCCCGCGACGAAGTCCCAGTGGACGATTGGAACGCGGTAGCCGACGTTCTGGCCGGTGTTCTCGCGCGTCAACGTGTGAACGGTGTTCGAGCGCAGCGGGTGTTCGAT
>JBPCPR010000262.1:0-2718 GCA_050998925.1 Gaiellaceae bacterium | reverse complement strand
GGGCGATACGCCCACGGCTTCGAGGCGCTCACCGATCTCACCTTCTGCTACCACGTCACGGAGGAGTACGACCCCTCGGCTCCGGACGAGCTGAACATTCCGTGGCACGACCCCCGCGTCAGGCACCTGTGGAGCACCTCGACACCCATCCTCTCGACGCGAGACGCCGAGTCCTGATTACGGGCGCGGCGGGCCAGCTCGGCCGCGCGCTCCAGGAGGTCTTCGCCGACCAGGACGTCGTTCCGGTGGATCGCGACGACTGGGACCTCGCGGAGCCCGTGCCCGACGATCTGCCCCGCCCGGACCTGATCCTGCACGCGGGAGCGTGGACGGACGTCGACGGCGCCGAGGAGGATCCCCAGGGCGCTGCAGCCGTCAACGTCGGCGGCACCGCGCACATCGCGGAGCTCGGGGCGCCGCTCGTCTACTTCTCGACCGACTACGTCTTCGACGGGCGCCAGGAACGGCCGTACGTCGAATCCGACTCGGCCAACCCGCTCTCCGCCTACGGGCGCACGAAGCTGCACGGCGAGGCGGCGGCCGGGGAGAACGCCTGGATCGTACGGACGTCGTGGCTCTTCGCGGCGGCGGGCGGGAACTTCGTCCGGACGATGCTCCGCCTGGCCGAGCGACGGGACGAGGTCCGGGTGGTCGACGACCAGTGTGGCTGCCCGACCTACGTGGGCCACCTCGCGCCGGCGGTCCGTGAGCTCCTGGACCTGCCGACAGGCGTCTGGCATCTCGCGGCCGCCGGGGAGTGCACCTGGGCCGGATTCGCGACGGCGATCTTCGAGGAAGCGGGAGTTCGCTGCCGTGTCGTCCCGATCTCGACTGCCGAGCTCGGGCTGCCGGCACCCCGCCCCGCCTACTCGGTCCTGCGGAGCGAGCGTCCCGGCGCGCCCCGCCTTCCGCACTGGCGCGAAGGGCTCCGCGCCTGTCTGGAGGCCATGGAGTAGCCACGAACTAGCATGTCGCCGTGCGAATCCTCGTCACGGGAGCCTGCGGCTTCATCGGGAGCCACGTCGCCCGGCGCCTCGCCGCGGCGGGCGACGAGGTCGTCGTGCTCGACAAGCTGACCTATTCGGGGAATCCCGCGAACCTGGAGGAGGTGCCGCACGAGTTCCAACAGGGCGACATTGCCGATCCGGAGTCGGTCGCCAAGGCGGGCGAGGGCTGTGAGGCCGTCGTCAACCTGGCCGCCGAGACCCACGTCGACCGCTCGATCCTCGAGGCGGGAGACTTCATCCAGACCGACGTCGTCGGGACGCACGTGCTCCTGGACTGGGCCCGCCGGCGGGGCGTGCGGTTCGTGCAGGTGTCGACCGACGAGGTGTACGGAGACGTGCCGCCCGGCGTCGAGTCGACGGAGGAGGACCCGGTCCGGCCCTCGAGCCCGTACTCGGCCTCGAAGGCCGGCGGCGACCTTCAGGTGCTCGCCTACGTCCGGACGTACGACCTGAACGCGTCGATCACGCGCGGCTCGAACACGTACGGACCGAACCAGTACCCGGAGAAGCTCGTGCCGCTCTTCGTCACGAACGCCCTCGACGGCGAGGCTCTCCCCCTCTACTGCGACGGCCGCCAGACGCGGGACTGGCTCCACTTCGAGGACCATGCCGCCGCGATCGAGCTCGTTCTCCGCGAGGGCGCGGCCGGCGAGATCTACAACGCCGGGGCGGGAGACCAGCGCGAAAACCTCGAGGTGGCGCACCGGATCCTCGAGCTGACAGGCGCCGACGGGTCGCTGCTCCGACACGTCGAGGATCGCCCCGGCCACGACCGGCGCTACGCTCTGGACTCGTCGAAGCTCACGAAGCTCGGCTGGCGGCCGCAGCGGGGCTTCGAGGGCGGGCTCGCGGACACGGTCGTCTGGTACCGCGACCGGCGCGAGTGGTGGGAGCGCCTCAAGTCCGACGAGTACCGCGAGTACTACCGCCGCCAGTACGGCGACCGGCTGGCTTCGTCCTAGATCAGCTCAGCCGCACTGCGCGCGCGCGTCGCGGATCTCGCTCCGGCTTCCCTGGACGGCCTCGGAGGCGTCCAGGTACCTGAGCCCCTGCTTGCAGTCGCCGAGCTCGATCAGCGACTTCCCGGTGTTGTAGGCCGCGTAGGCCTCGTACAGGTCGCCGCTGCCGCGCAGGCTCTTGTACGCCTGCTCCGCGAGCGGCAGCGCGCTTGCGTAGTCGCCCTGGCGCATCAATGCCGTCGCCTCGTCTGTGAGCTCCCTGGCCTCGCCGTAGGAGAGATTGCCGCCACCGCCACCTTCACCGGAGGACTCGGTCGTCGCGGGCGCCTGGGCTTGCTCGGTGACTGTCACCTCTTCCGTGGCCGTCGTCCCTTCCTGCGTTCGAACGATCTCGGTGGTAACGACCGACTGTGTCGGGGTGCTCCCCGCACCGGGGTCGTCGTTGCTCGTCAGGACCGCGGCGACCACCCCGCCTGCGGCCAGAGCCGCCAGTGCGAGGGCACCGAGCAGCACCGGCATCGCCGAACGGCTTCGCCCGGGCCTGTTGCGGTTGCCGGGGACCGGCACCGGTGCGGTGCGGATCCGCGTCGACTTTTCGCGCGGCTCGAGGGAGGCGCGGAGATCCTCGACGAGCTCGCCGGCGTTCCGATAGCGATGCGCGCCTTCCTTGGCGAGCGCACGGTCGAAGACCCGGTCGACCGAGCGTGGCAGGCCGACTCCGCGCTCGGACGCCGGCGGGACGGGCTGGTGGA
>JBPCPR010000244.1:0-3511 GCA_050998925.1 Gaiellaceae bacterium | reverse complement strand
ATTCAGAACTGGTCGAACAACGTCTACAACCTCGTCACCAAGCGTGCCGTCGCCTACGAGGACGCGACCATGGAGTGGGTGGACGGCAACCTCGGCTCGAAGCTGACCATGAAGTACCCGGCCATCTGGTTGATGGGAGACCGCGCGCACGGCGAGGTGCTCTCGATCGCGTTCGCCGGCAAGGGCCAGCACCAGGATGCGGGTGGCAAGTGCGTCCACGTGGCGCCGAACACGACCTCCGTCATCACCTCCAAGTCGATCTCGAAGAACGGCGGCCGGGCCGGCTACCGCGGGCTGCTCGAGGTGGCGAAGGGCGCTCACGGCGCCAAGTCCAAGGTGGTCTGCGACGCGCTGATCCTCGATGAGGACTCCCGCTCGGACACCTATCCCTACATCCGGATCGACGAGAACGACGTCGACATCGGTCACGAGGCCACGGTCTCGAAGATCGGCGAGGAGCAGCTCTTCTACCTGATGAGCCGCGGGATCTCGGAGACGGAGGCAAGCGCCATGATCGTCTCGGGCTTCGTCGAGCCGATCACCAAGGAGCTTCCGCTCGAGTACGCGGTCGAGTTGAACCGGCTGATCCAGCTCCAGATGGAGGGCTCGGTCGGGTGAGCGCGGTTCGGAAGGTCGACTTCGTCGGAGTCCCCTCGCAGGATGCGGAGCGCTCGCGCACCTTCTACGTCGAGACGCTCGGCCTCCGGTCGGACGAGAGCTCGCGCTTCGAGTTCTGGGTCGGCGAGACCTGCTTCGGCATCTGGGAGCCGGCCAAGTTCGGGATGGAGTTCCAGCCGCAGAAGAACGCCCATCCGGCGCTGCAAGTCGACGACGTCGCGGCGGCGCGCAAAGAACTCGAGGCAAAAGGCGTCGAGTTCTCGGGCGACGTGCTGGACACCGGGGTCTGCCACATGGCGTTCTTCACCGACCCCGACGGCAACGACCTGATGCTGCACCGGCGTTACGCGCCGTCCTCGGACGACGCTGCAGCCTAGGTGGGTCATGGCGAGAGCTGAGCTGCTCGAACGCTACCAAGCGCTGCCGTTTCCCTCTACGAGCGAGGAGTCCTGGCGCTTCACCGACCTGAAGGGCTTCGACCCGGATGCTTTCAGGGCCAACGGGGCTGCCGACGTGGCGAGCGCACCCGGCCTGCTCGAGCTGGACGCCGCCGGGATCGTGCACGTCTCGGAGGCGGGGATCGAGATCGAGCGCGCCCCCGAGGGAATCACGTTCGAGCGACTGACGGATCACCCACGCTTGGGCGAGCTGGTCGGCACCGAGGAGAAGTTCGCGGCCCACAACGCGGCTCTTTGGGAGAACGGTCTGCTCGTGCACGTCCCGAAGGGCGTCGTGCTCGAAAAGCCCCTCTACGTGCGGATCACGAACTCCGTCGAGGACGGTTCCCTCTTCTGGCGCCTGCTTGTCGTCGCCGACCCCGAGTCGCGTTTCACGCTGATCGAGGAGTACGCCTCCCAGGCCGTCGAGCTCTCCGCCTACACGAACGCAGCAGTCGAGCTCTTCGTCGGCCAGGCCTCGAAGCTCGAGTACGTCTCGATCCAGAACCTCTCGCACCGGACGTGGCACTTCGCGTCGCATCACGCGCGCGTCGAGCGGGACGCCGAGCTCGACTGGGTCGCGGGCGGCTTCGGCACGAGGAAGGGCAAGATCCGGATCCAGAACGATTTGGCCGGCCAGGGCGCGACCTCGCGGGTGACGGGAGCGTACTTCGCAGACGGCGACCAGCATCTCGACTACGACACCTTCCAGGAGCACATGGCGCCTTCGACGACCTCGGACTTTGCGTTCAAGGGCGCCCTGCGGGACAACGCCACGGCCGTCTGGCGCGGCATGATCCGGGTCGAGCCCGACGCGCAGAAGACGAACGCCTACCAGGAGAACCGGAACCTTCTCCTCTCCCCGAGCGCGCATGCCGACTCGATTCCGGGGCTCGAGATCATGGCGAACGACGTCCGCTGCACGCATGGCGCCACGATCGGGCAGGTCGACCGCGAGCAGCTCTTCTACCTGATGACCCGAGGGCTTTCGCGGAGTGAGGCAGAGCGCCTCATCGTTCGGGGCTTCTTCGCGGACATCCTCGACCGGATCGCGCTCGAGCCGGTGCGGGAAGCGCTCGGCGAAGTACTCGAAGCCCGGATCCCGCAGACGTAGGCGTCGTGCCGTCCGGGTGCCGCATCGGCGCCCAGCTACGATTGCTTCATGGGGATGACCACCCAGGCCAGGCTCGACGCACAGAAGCTTCGCGCCGACTTTCCGATCTTCGAGCAGCCCATGCACGGGAAGCTGCTCGCCTATCTGGATTCGGCGAACTCGTCGCAGAAGCCCCGGCAGGTCCTGGACGCCGTGCGCGACTTCTACGAGACGTCGTACGCGAACGTCCACCGGGCGGTCTACGAGCTGGGCGGGCGGGCCACGGAGGGCTACGAGGGAGCCCGTGACAAGACGCAGGCGTTCGTCAAGGCGGAGTCGCGCCGTGAGGTGATCTTCACGAAGGGCGCGACGGAGGCCCTGAACCTCGTCGCCTACGCCTGGGGACTGGACAACCTGCGCCCCGGAGACACTGTGCTCGTCACCGAGCTCGAGCACCATTCGAACTTCGTGCCGTGGCAGTACATCGCGGGCCGGACCGGTGCTGACTTCGCAGCGATCCCGGTCGACGGCAGCGGCGAGCTCGCGCTCGACGGCCTGGACGAGCTCGCGCGCACCCGGCAGGTCAAGGTCGTCGCCTGCGGGCTCGTCTCGAACTCGCTCGGGACGATCAACCCGGTCGAGCGCCTCGGGGCCTGGGCGCACGACCAGGGGGCGATCATGGTCGTCGACGCCTGTCAGGCGGCGCCTCACAGGCCCATCGACGTGCAGGCGCTCGGCTGCGACTTCCTCGCTTTCACCGGGCACAAGATGCTCGCGCCGAGCGGGATCGGCGTCTTGTGGGGCCGGCAGGAGC
Source organism: Gaiellaceae bacterium (assembly GCA_050998925.1). GTDB lineage: Bacteria > Actinomycetota > Thermoleophilia > Gaiellales > Gaiellaceae > DASQGA01. The sequence continues at coordinate 549 of JBPCPR010000244.1, read as the reverse complement.
TGCTCCAGAAGATGTCCCCCTTCGAGCTGGGCGGCGAGATGATCCGCTCCGTCTCGATCGAGCGAACGACCTGGAACGAGCTGCCCAACAAGTTCGAGGCCGGTACCCCGCCGATCGCCCAGGCCTACGGGCTCGGCGTGGCGATCGACTACTTGACCGCGGTCGGTCTCGAGGCGATCGAGGAGCACGAGGCCCGGTTGACGGCCCACGCGATCGACCGCCTGGCCGAGATTCCCGGCCTGACCCTCTTCGGGCCGCCCGCCGACCGGCGTGCCGGCATCGTCTCGTTCACCCTGGAGGGAGTCCATCCGCACGACGTCGCCCAGATCCTCGACTCCGAGGGCGTCGCGGTTCGGGCCGGACACCACTGCAACCAGCCGCTCATGCACCGCCTGGGGATTCCTGCGACGACCCGCGCGAGCCTCTATCTCTACACTCTGGAGGACGAGGTGGACAGACTTGTCGCCGGCCTCCAGCGAGTTCGCGAGGTGTTCAAGTGAGCGACATGGACGAGCTCTACCGCGACGTCATCCTCGACCACTACAAGAA
>JBPCPR010000227.1:0-2669 GCA_050998925.1 Gaiellaceae bacterium | reverse complement strand
GACCCGGCCCGGCTCCGAGGGCGTGTCCGCTGCGGAAGAGCTTCGGCGAGTGGAGCCCGTGCTGGAGGGCCTCGCCGGGCTCCCGGTCTCGATCGACACCTCGACGGCGGCGGTGGCCAGCCGCGCGCTCGAGCTGGGCGCGGTGCTCGTCAACGACGTCACGGCTCTGCGCGCCGACCCCGATCTCGCCGGGGTCGTCGCGGACGCAGGCGCCTATCTTTGCCTCATGCACATGCACGCCGACCCGCGGACGATGCAGGACGATCCGCGCTATGACGACGTCGTCGCCGAGGTTTCGTCGTTCCTCGAGGATCGGCTCGGAGCCGCCGTGGCGGCGGGAATCCAGGAAGAGCGGATCTGCCTCGACCCCGGCCTCGGCTTCGGGAAGACGGTCGAGCACAACCTCGAGCTGCTCGCGCGAATGGATGAGCTGGTCGCGATCGGCAGGCCAGTACTCGTCGGCGCATCGCGCAAGCGCTTCCTGGGACGGATGCTCGGCGATCGCGACGCCGTGACCGGTCCGGTCGCCGCCGGAGTCGCCATCAACGTCCTCGCCTACGAGCGCGGCGCGTCTCTCTTCCGGGTGCACGACGTCCGGGAGAACGTCGAGGCTCTGGCCGCCGCCCGGTCGGTCGTGGCATGAGCGTCCCTCGCCTCCGGCTCGCTCCCGCACCCTTTCTACCCACTAAGAGGCCAAAGGCTGGCCTATGAGCGAGATCATCATCCAGATCGAGGGTCTCGAGCTCAGAGGCTTCCACGGCGCGCTGGCCGAGGAAAAGCGAAAGGGCCAGCGCTTCCTCTTCGACATCGAGCTCGTGGCCCACGATGCAGGCGTAAGGAGCGACAAGCTCCAGGACACGGTCGACTACACAGAGGTGGTCGACTGTGTCCGCACGGTCTCGGAGGGACGGAACTTCAACCTGATCGAGGCCCTTGCCGCGAGCATCGCCGATTCGCTGCTCGAGCAGTTTCCGATCTCCAGAGCACGCGTCCGCGTCCGCAAGCCCGAGGTCAGGCTGGACGCGTCGGTCGACTTCACGGCCGCGATCGCCGACCGGACCGGGAGGTCCCGCCGGGCCTAGGTCTAGACCAGTGTCGCGCGAAAGCTGTATCGGCGACCGTCGTCGAGCGGCTTGCCGCTGCACGAGAACGGGGTCGAGTAGAGGCCGCACCCGCGGATGCGCGTGCTGGCGTTCGCCAGGATCAGCTCGAATCTCACCGCGCCTCGCACCCTCACCCGCACCGTCGCCTTCCCACCCGTGCCTTCCGAGAGCGAGCGAACCGACACCGCGCCGCTCCTGCGGAAGACGAGCAGGCGTGCCTGGGAGCCCGTTGCCCGCGGTGGTAGCCGCAACTCGAGTCGCAACCGGCTCGACCCGGCCCCGGCGGGACGAAACCCGAACGAGCGACTCGTCAGATGCCTGAGGGACTGAGAGCGCCACCCGGTGGAAACTCCGGGAGCTCGAAGAATCCAGGTACGTGAGGTGGGCTCGAGCGGATAGGCTGTCCCCTCCTCGTAGCTCGCGGCGGGCATCCGATTCGCGGCGGTGAAGCCTCCGAAGACCGCGCCGAACGAGAGCCCCCGGGCCGACACGGCAGCGCGGGTCGCGGCGAGCGAGTGGAGGCCGCCTCGGCCCGTGGTCCCGTCAGCGTGCTCCCACACCTCGCGCACGAGGCTCGGATCGAAGGTCTCGGACAGGTAGCGCCAGAAGATCCAGGCGCCGTAGTGGTACGGCGCGAAGCTGACGTCGAGCGGGATCGTCGAGCGCGCGAGCGGGCTCGCGTTCAGGAACTGACGGTTGTCGTCCACGTCGTCGAACACCTCGTCCTCGATCCAGGTAGCACTGCCCTCCATGAGCCACGAGTCCTCCAGGTAGTCGTATGCGAACTGGACGGCGTGGAAGAACTCGTGCGCCGCGGTCACCTCAAGCGCGGCGAGCCCGCTGGTCGGCCCGTGGAACTGAGCACGGGCGAAGTCGTTGTCCACGACGCAGTACGCGGAGGCCGCGGAGCGCCGGACATCTGGATCGTCGGTCGCGCAGTAGCCGTTAACGGTGTCGCCGACGTCCGCGAGGTACACGTCGAGGCGACCGTCGCCGCCGTTATCAGGGGAGAGCGCGTCGGTCTTGGGTGCGCGATACCCCATCGTGTCCACCTGGGCCGCCCAGACATGCTGGAAGACCCCGAGGGTCGTTCGAACCCATTCGGGAACCGTGGCCGGGTCTCCATCTGCGCCCGGCGGGGCGTCGACGGTGGACTCGAGCCAGTGGATGCAGAGGTTGGCGTCGCACAGGCGCGCCTCCGGCACCGTGTACGCCGGTCCCCACCCCTCGCCCGCCTTCTGGGTCGGCCGGGCGAGCAACCGTTCTGCGGTCGAGCGGCGCATCGGTGTCAGGCCGGCGAGGTCGGCCGCGAGGTCTCGCAGGACCAGGGTCAGCTCGCGCTTATCGGCGTCCGCAGCTCTGCGCGTGAAGCGGGCCGCGTGCTCCGGCGCCGGCGCCAGGATCGCGAGCGCCTGCTCGAGCGCGTCGGTGGGTGCGACGGCGGCGGGGGCAGGGGCAACCGCCGCCGCGCCGACCAGCGCGACTAGTGCACACAGAGCTCCGAGCCGACGCAGCCGCCGGCTCCACGCAGTCCTCCCCAATCGACCCTCCCCAGGGCTCCCCCCC
>JBPCPR010000121.1:0-5042 GCA_050998925.1 Gaiellaceae bacterium | reverse complement strand
GCCTCGGCCTGGGTCGTCCCCGGCAGCAGCCGGCAATCGCAGACGACGTCGCAAACGGCGGGGATGACGTTCCGCTGCTTCGACGCCTCGATGATCGTCGGGGAGCCGACCGTGCCGAGCATCGGCTCCGCCATGGCCGCCAGCAGCGGGTCGAGCTGCTCGACCCGCTCCAGCAACGACTCGGCGTCCGCCGCGGACTCGAGCACCGTTCGCAGAAATGCCTCGGTCTCCGGGAGGAGGCGCAGCCGGGTGCGAAACTCTCCGAGCCGCTCGAGGAGCGGAGCGGCCTTTACGAGCGCGTTGTCTGCGATCCCCGGCATCGACGCGTGGCCACTCCTGCCCCGCACACGCAGGAGGAAGGGCGAGGTCATCTTCTCCGCGGTCGAGCACAGGTAGACCGGACGCCCGCCGACGACGATGCGGTCGCCCCCGCCCTTGTTGACGCAGTACTCGGCCCGAACGGCCTCCGGATGTTCCTGGCAGAGCCAGGACAGGCCGAAGTCGTCGCCGACCTCCTCGTCGGCGGTGGCGGCGAAGATCAGGTCGCCGGCCGGCTCGTACCCCTCCCGCACGAGAGTTGCGATCGCGACTGCGTTCGCGGCGACCTGGCTCTTCATGTCGAGCGCCCCGCGGCCCCAGATCTCGCCGGCGCGAAGCTCGCCCGACCAGGGATCGACGGCCCACTCGGCGGGGTCGGCCAGCACGGTGTCCGTGTGCGAGAGAAGCAGGAGCCGCTTGCCGCCACGGCCTCGGATCCGGGCGACGAGATTGGCGCGCGCCGGGTCGCGCGCGAAGAGCTCGCACTCGACTCCGCGCTCCTCGAGATAGTCGCGCAGAAGCTCGGCGGCACGGGTCTCGTTCCCAGGCGGGTTGACCGTGTCCAGCCGCAGTAGCGCCTTGAGAAGCTCGACGACCTCCTCGCGAAGCGTGGTCGCCGGCACTACCGGCGTCGGCCGAGGACGAGCAGGTAGGTGCGCGAAAGGCGTATGCGCCCGCACTCGCTATGGCTCCTGAGCATCTCGACGAAGTTGCGCCCGAGCTCGCCGCGGCTGTCGTCGTCGAGGGAGTCGAGCAGGGTTTTCGCCGGTCCGAACGCGGTCGAGTGCTCATCCCACCCGGCCTCGGCCGACGAGCGCGGAGCCAGGCGCTCGACAACGGCGTCGTGCATGTCCGCGAGGGTGCTGGCGATCCGCTCGAAGGGGGCCGCTTCCCACATGACGCTCTGCCTGGTCTTCAGTTCCTCGAATGCCACCTTTGCCCCTTCCGTCCCCCGGAGGCGGAGCATACTTCCAGGGTGAGCGACCTCTTCGCCGATGCCGCCGAGGGCCGCCTGGTCGACGTCGCGCCGCTTGCTCAACGCCTGCGCCCCTCGAGCCTCGACGACTTCGTGGGACAGGAGCAGGTCGTCGGAGCAGGGTCCGCCCTCCGGCTCGCGATCGCCGAGGACCGGGTCGCCTCGGCCATCTTCTACGGCCCGCCCGGTACGGGGAAGACGACCCTGGCCCGCATCGTCGCCGCGACGACAGGGGCTGCCTTCGAGGAGCTCTCGGCCGTGTCCGCCTCGGTCGCGGACGTCCGCGCCATCCTGCAGCGGGCGCGGGACCGGCTCGGCGGCTCCGGGCAGCGGACGATCCTCTTCCTCGACGAGATCCACCGCTTCAACAAGGCCCAGCAGGATGCGATGCTGCCGGCCGTCGAGACGGGCCTCGTGACGCTGATCGGCGCGACGACCGAGAACCCCTATTTCGAGGTGAACTCCGCGCTCCTCTCACGCACGCAGATCTACGAGCTGCAGCCGCTCACGAGCGACGACCTGGCGGTCGTTGTTCGCAGGGGGGCGGCCCACCTCGAAGCCGAGCTCCCGGATGAGCTGGTCGAGGCGATTGCGCGGCGGGCCGGTGGCGATGCCCGCGCTGCCCTCAACATCCTCGAGCTTGCGCACCAGTCCGCCCGAGCCGAGGATGTCACCGTCGAGGAGCGGCATGTCGAGGACGCCGCGCGGAAGCGGCCACTCGTCTACGACAAGGGCGGAGACGCCCACTACGACTTCACGTCCGCCTTCCTCAAGTCGATCCGGGGCTCCGATCCGGATGCGACGCTCTTCTACCTCTCCGCGATGCTCGAGGGCGGCGAGGATCCCCGGTACGTGGCGCGGCGGCTGATCGTGCACGCCTCCGAAGACATCGGGAACGCCGACCCGCGCGCGCTCCTCGTGGCCGTGGCGGCAGCGCATGCACTCGAGCACGTTGGGCTCCCGGAGGCGCAGCTGAACCTCGCGCAGGCGGCGATCTACCTCGCCCGCGCGCCGAAGTCGAACGCGGTCCTGACCGCCCTCCGCGCGGCACAGGCGGACGTCAGGGAGCTCGGTGCAGCGCGGCCGCCGAAGAGCCTCCGTGACGCGCACTACTTCGGCGCCAAGAAGCTCGGCCACGGAAGCGGGTACGTCTACCCGCCGGACGACCCGGCCGGCTACGAGGTCGACTACCTGCCGGACGAGCTGAAGGGAAAGACGTACTACGAGCCGTCGGGGAACGGCGAGGAGGGCAAGCGCTAGGCGGAAGGATGGTTCGTCGCTGCGGCGACCACCGTGCCGGTGGAGAAACCGCTAGAGCGTTCGGGCGCCGAGCGCGCTCGCAGCGAGCTCGACGGCTAGCCTCGCCGTCTCGTTCTCGCGGTCGAGGATCGGGTTGACCTCGACGATCTCGAACGAGTCGAGGAGCCCGGACTCGGCGATGAGCTCCATCGCCAGGTGCGCCTCCCGGTAGGAAAGGCCGCCGCGAATCGGTGTCCCAACCCCCGGAGCCACGTCTGGGTCGATCACGTCCATGTCCAGAGAGACGTGCAAGAAGGCGGCCCCCTCGGCCCGGGCCAGCGCATCGCGGACAACCTCCTCGAGGCCGCGACGGTCGATCTCGCTCATCGTGGACACGGCGAGGCCGAGCCGCTTGACGAGCGCCTTCTCGCCATCGTCCAGCGACCGGACGCCGATCAGCGACACGCGATTCGGGTCGAGCGAGGGCAAGGGCCAGGCGTCGCTCTGGAAGGCGTCGGAGATCTGCCCGAGGGCCGCGGCGAGCGGAATGCCGTGGACGTTGCCGCTCGGAGTCGTCTCGGGCGTGTTCAGGTCGCCGTGCGCGTCGAGCCAGATCGCGGCTCCCGGCCCGACGCTCGACGCCATGCCCCCGAGCGTGCCGAGCGCGACGGAGTGGTCGCCGCCGAGGACGAGCGGCAGATACCCCTCGCCGACCGCGGTCGCCACGCGGGCGGCAACGCCTTCGCAGGTCTCCTTGATCTCCGAGAGGAAGCGCGCGCATGGGTCTCCCATCGCGACCGTCTCCCGGAGCGAGGTGGCGACGTTCCCCCAGTCGTGTGCGGTGAGCCCGAGCTCGGAGATGCGCTCGCCGAGCTCCGCGTAGCGGATGGCCGACGGCCCCATGTCGACGCCACGGCGCCCCGAGCCGAGGTCGAGCTCGGCGCCGATGATCGCCACCTGCCTCCCGGCCATGCGGCGAGGCTATCCGATTTGGAAAACAGCAGCTCTTGCCGCAGAGTGGAAACCGATCCTCCGCGAAGTAGGATCACCCCATGACCCATGACGTCGTCACGCCCCTGCGCCGCGTACCGTTGCTCGGGGGTCTGACCGACCGAGAACTCGAGCGATTCGCGAGGGACTTTACTGAGCGGATCACCCCGGCTGGCTCCTCGATCGTAAAAGAGGGTGACGAGAGAGGCGTTGGCTTCTTCGTCATTACCGACGGCGAGGCGTCCGTGTCGCTCCGCGGAAGGAGATAGCCAAGCTGGGTCCCGGTGATCACTTCGGCGAGGTCGCCTAATCAGCGATCGCGTCCGCACAGCCTCGGTGACGGCCAGCACCGATGTTCACTGCTTCGTTACATCGCTGTGGGAGTTCCGTAGCTTCGTCAAGGGCAACGCCGACCTGGCTTGGAGGCTGCTCGAACGTCTCGCCGAGCTGCTCCAAGACACCGAGTTACGGCAAACCAGCGGCGCCGGGACCGGTGAGCTCGTGCCGAGCGCGTCGGAAGCGCCACCCAGCGGGACATAGCGCTCGCGCGGTCGCGCGCGCTACGGGGCGGCAGTGGCGGCTCTGAGCGCCTCGAGGAAGGCCTCTGGCCGTTCGATGTGAGGTCCGTGGCCGCAGTCGTCGATCGGGTAGAGAGGCCAGCCGAACCGCTCGCTGCCCTTCTCGGCAATCCGGAAGCGCATGAGCCTGTCGGCCCCCTGCCCCAGATCAGCGCGACCGGCACGTTGATCCCTCGGAGCTGGTCGGATGCGATCCGCCGCGCGCCGATCCGGCGCACCAACTCACGGTTGGCCGCGTCCACACTGGGCCGCGTCGCCTGATCGAGGTCGTACGCCTCGAGGGCGGCCCATCTGTGACCCCACTCGGTCCGAGCGCGCTCGGGATCAGCAAGCACCCGGCGCAAGAAACGATCGCGGCTCGCCGGGCTCGGACGCGCGCCGTACCGTACGAGCACCATGGCCACGCCTGGTGCCGGCCGGAAGCGACCGAGAGAGCTGCAATCCACCAGGACGATCCGGCCGACGCTATCCCCGTGCTGGATCGCGAAGTGGGCCGCGAGGGCGCCCCCGACCGAGTGACCAACGAGCATGGGCGGCTCGGCGCAGGTCTGGGCGATCAGGCTCTGGAGCCAGGCTACCGCCGCCGCAACGTCGAGCCTGCCAACTCGCACACTCGATTCTCCGAGACCGGGCAGGTCCGGGGCAACCACCCGGTGGCTCCGTGCGAGCTCCGGGATGACTCGACCCCACTCGGGCGCGAACGAACCCACTCCATGCAGGAGAACGACCGGAGCGCCGTCGCCACCCTCCAGCACTGCGGTGTCAACACCGTCGACGTCGAATCGCCTCTCGCTGACCGGGAGATCCGCCAGAAGCCGCTCCCGCATGACAAAGATCCTATGGCTAGGGCAAGTGAGGCCGATCCAAGAACGCTCGGACGTGTTCCGTCGGTGTGTCCGATAGTCTCAAACCGGCATCACCACAAGGCGAGGTAGCTCAGT
>JBPCPR010000162.1:0-3592 GCA_050998925.1 Gaiellaceae bacterium | reverse complement strand
GCTCGGAGTCATGCTGATCGTCGGAGCGGTCGGCTTCCTCTTGAAGGCGTTGGTCCGCTCGGGCTCGGGTGTCGCGGGACTCGGCGCACTCACCCGGCGCGATCGAATCATCGCCGTTGCGATCGGGGCCGTCGGCGGTTTCGTCGTCGGCTTGACATCCGTGGGAAGCGGCACGCTCTTCGCGCTCGCAATGCTCCTTGCCTTCCCCCTCGCCACGAGGAACATCGTCGGGACGGACATCTTCCACGCGGCGGCGCTCCTCTGGGTGGCTGGCTTCGGCCACCTCGTGGCGGGAAACGTCGACCTGGGCGCGATGGGATGGTTGCTCCTGGGGTCGATCCCAGGCGTGCTAATCGGTAGCCAGGTCAGCGTCGGCTTGCCCGAGAAGGCGTTGCGCCTCGCGCTTGCGGCTGCGCTCGCGCTCAGCGGCCTGAAGCTGCTCGACGTCCCCCACTCGTCGCTCATCGTCGTCGTGTCCCTGGGCGTGGGCCTCGTTTGGCTCTGCTGCTACGGGGCCATCCGACTCGTGCGGCTGCTGAGGCGTCCGGCGCCGGACGGCTAGCCGTCGCGCTCGACCTGGAGCAGCTTGTCATAGGCCGGGAGCGTCAGGAACTCGACGAACTCGTCCGCCAGAGCAACCTGCTCGAAGAGGCCGCTCGACTCGGCCGGCCTGCCCTCCGAGTGGAACCACTCGTCGTTTCCGACCTCGGCCCGGATCGCTTCGAGCTCCTCCTCGACGAGCCCGCGGACGAGCTCCCGCGTCACCGCCCGGCCGTCCTCGAGCTTCGCGCCGTGATGCACCCACTGCCACACCTGCGAGCGCGCGATCTCGGCGGTCGCTGCGTCCTCCATGAGCCCGTGGATGGCGGCGGCACCGTTCCCGCGGAGCCACGAGGAGAGGTACTGGATGCCCACGTTGACGTCGTTTCGGAGCCCCGATTCGGTCACGGAGCCGGGAGTCGAGCGAACGTCGAGGAGGTCCGCCGCGCCGACCGACACCTCGTCGCGCCTCCGGTCGACCTGGTTCGGCCGCTCGCCCAGAACGGCGTCGAACTCGGCCGTCGCCCTCGGCACCGAGTCCGGGTGCGCGACCCACGTGCCGTCGAAGCCGTCGGCTGCCTCCCGCTGCTTGTCGGCCCGAAGCTTCGCCTGGGCCTCCGCGTTCGCCTCGGCATCGCGCCGGCTCGGGATGAACGCCGCCATCCCGCCCATCGCGTGGGCTCCCCGCCGGTGGCACGTCTGCACGAGCAGCTCCGTGTACGCGCGCATGAAGGGCACGGTCATCGTGACGGAGTTCCGGTCGGGCAGCAGGAAGTCGGGCCGGCCCCGGTAGGTCTTGATGATGCTGAACATGTAGTCCCAGCGGCCGGCGTTCAGGCCCGCCGAGTGCTCGCGAAGCTCCCAGAGGATCTCGTGCATCTCGAAGGCGGCCGGAAGCGTCTCGATCAGAACGGTCGCCTTGATCGTCCCGCGCGGAACCTCGAGCCGCGCCTGCGCCTCGAGGAAGACGTCGTTCCAGAGCCGGGCTTCGAGGTGGCTCTCGAGCTTGGGGAGATAGAAGTACGGCCCCGTTCCGCGCTCGAGGAGCCGGTGGGCGTTGTGGAAGAAGTAGAGACCGAAGTCGAGCAGGCTTCCCGAGACGGGCGCGCCGTCGACCAGGACGTGCTTGTCCGGGAGATGCCACCCGCGCGGGCGCACGAGCAGGGTCGCGACGTCGTCGTCCAGCCGGTATTCGCGCCCGTCCGGGGCGGTGAACTCGATCGTGCGCTCGATCGCGTCGATCAGGTTGGCGTGGCCGCCGACGACGTTCATCCACGTCGGTGAGTTCGCGTCCTCAAAGTCAGCCATGAACCCGCGCGCGCCCGAGTTCAGAGCGTTGATGACCATCTTCCGCTCGACGGGCCCCGTGATCTCGACGCGCCGGTCACGGAGATCGTGCGGCGGCGGTTCGACCTGCCACTCGCGCTCTCGCACCTCGCGCGTCTCCGGCAGGAAGTCGAGCGTCCCGCCCCGGTCGAGGTCGGCCTGCCGCTCGACCCGGCGCTCGAGGAGCTCGAGGCGGCGCTCGCCGAACCGCCGCTGGAGGTGCCCGACGAACGAGAGTGCGTCCCGGCTCAGGATCTCCGCGAAGCGACCCTGGACGGGCGCCAGGAGCTCGAGTCCTTCAGGAACCTCCGGCACCGTTGCCTCCCTCGATCGACCTGCGGACGAGCTCCACCGGGTGATAGAGCGGGAGCGGTCTCCCAGCCGCCCGCAGGTGGCTCGCGATCTGCAAGGTACAGCCGGGGTTGCCTCCGGCGACGGCCTCCGCCCCCGTTGCGAGGAGGTTCGCGGCCTTTCGCTTGCCGAGCTCGAAGGCCGCCTGGGGCTGGAGCAGGTTGTAGACGCCCGCGGAGCCGCAGCAGATCTCCCACTCGGCCGGCTCGACCAGCACGAGCTCCGGAATCGTGCCGAGGAGCGCCCGCGGCTCGGCACGGAGGGCCTGGGCGTGCGCGAGGTGGCAGGCGTCGTGGTAGGCCACACGCAGCGGCAGCGGGTGCCTCGGCGCCCTCGGCTCCCCCGCCAGGAGCTCCGAGACGTCGCGCACTTTGGCCGCAAAAGCGAGGGCTCGCTCAGCCCAGTCGGGGTCGTCCTCGAAGAGGTGTCCGTAGCCCTTCATCGCCGAGCCGCACCCCGCCGCGTTCGCAGCGACGTGGTCACAGCCCTCGAACTGCTCGATCGTCTGCTTCGCCAATAGCTTGGCCGCGTCCTCGTCGCCGGTGTGGAGGTGCAGGGCGCCGCAGCAGCGCGGCCGCTCCGGCGCGGCGACTTCGTAGCCCTCCGCGGCGAGCACGCGGGCGCTCGCCTCGTTCACGTGCGAGAAGAAGACCCGCTGGACGCAGCCCTGGAGGAGCCCGACGCGCCCCCGCGGCTCCCCGACCGCAGGAAGCCTTTCGGGGAGCTGCCGCGGGCGGCCGGGCGGAATCCCCCGGGCGAGGCGGGCGAGGCTGCCCAGCCGGGTTCCGGCGGGAAGCAACCGTCCCGGCCCGAGGCCCCGCTCTAGCGCGACGAGCGGCGAGAGCGCCCGCAGCCGCCGCGGATGTGGGAAGAGCCCGAAGACGAGCCGGCGGAAGAGCCACTCCCCCGGCGAGCGCCGGTGGTGCCGCTCGACCTGCGCGCGGGTGCGCTCGATCAGCCGGTCGTACCGGACTCCGGAGGGGCACGCAGTCACGCAGGCCAAACAGCCGAGGCAACGATCGAAGTGCTGCACCATCTCGTCCGAGAGGACGTCGACGCCCTCCAGGCCTTCCTGCATGAGCACGATCCGCCCGCGCGGGGAGTCCATCTCCTCGTTCCAGAGCGGCACGTACGTTGGGCACGTCGGCAGGCAGAAGCCGCAGTGGACGCAGGTCTCGATCACGTCGAGCTCCGGAGGGCGGTGGGTGTCGAAGGCGGGCATTCCTCAGATGCCTCCGGCGAAGACGCCCGGGTTCAGGATGCCGGCCGGGTCGAACCGCTCCTTGACGCGGCGCATGAGCCCGGCGGCGGGCGGCTCGGGCTCCCACGCTTCGATCTCCAGGCCGGGAGGACGGTCGAGCACGACCCCGCCGAA
>JBPCPR010000049.1:0-8757 GCA_050998925.1 Gaiellaceae bacterium | reverse complement strand
AGCGACTCCGGGATCAGGAGCCCGTAGGCGACGACGACCACCGTCTCCGCCGTCCCCGGCACGGCCTCGAGCTGCTCCGGCTGCTCGACGGGGATCCCGAGGCGCTCGGCGGCCTCCTTTGCAGGCGTCGGCCCTTCGCGCCGGCCGCGCCCCTTCGGGCGGTCCGGTCGCGTCAGCAGGAACTCGACGTCGTGCCGGGCCGCCAGGCCTGCGAGCACGGCGGCGCCGAACGGCGCGCTCGCCGCGACCGCGAGCTTCACACCTCTAGATGGTTGATCGGTAATTGAATTGTCGATCAACCATCTAGAGATCCGAGCAGGGGTTGCGGCCGGAGCTTTCCGAGCGCCTCGCGACGCTGCTCGGGCGTCGTCTTGTCGAGGATCAGCACGCCGTCCAGGTGGTCGAGCTCGTGCTGGAGGACGCGAGCCTCGAGCCCTTCTGCCTCGATCCGGATGTCCTCCCCCACCGGCGACCTGGCCTCGATGACCACGGAGCCCGGGCGTTCGACGTCGACGACGACCGACGCGGCGCCCAGCGACAGGCACCCCTCCGGGCCGATCTCGGTCACCTCGGACGACTCGACGATCACCGGGTTCACGAGCGCCTGCACGGGCGCCTCGTCCGCCGCCTGGTAGACGACGAAGCGGCGAAGGATGCCCACCTGGGGCGCGGCGAGCCCCACTCCACGTGCCTCCTGCATGAGCTTGCCCATCCGCTCCGCCAGGTCGGGGAGGGACTCGTCGGGCTCCTCGATCTCGTTCGCGCGCATCCGGAGCACCGGGTCCGGGTACTGGCGCACCTGGGCGAGCGCCTCTTGCCGGCGCGCTTCGCGCTCGGGATCGAGTTGTTCGTCCCGGACCTGTCCTTCGACCTCGCCCACGGCCGGGAGGTTAGACGACGTCGCCTGGAGGAGGAGCTCCGGCGCTCGGCTGCTCCCAGCGAACGATCTTGCCCTCTCGCACGGTGAAGATGGCCGTCGCCTTCGCCCCCGGCGCGTCGCAGGGCGCCGTCTTCGAGTCGGAGAGGACGAAGACCGCGGTCACCTCGCTCTCGTCGACCTCGAGCTCGACGATCTTCCCGTTGCACGGCAGGGCGGCGTTCCAGCGGACGGCCTCGTCGTGCCGGGAGAGCCGGTACGACATGCCGGCCTGGACGACCTCGGCGCCGCTGGCGAAGAGCTCGGCGGCGCCGTCGTTGTCGTCGGCGTTCAACGCCTCGGACCAGTTCCGCACGACCTCTTCAGGCGACGCTGCACCGTCCCCACCGCAGCCCCCGAGCGCCGCGGTGAGCGTGAGGAGCGCTGCCGCGCGCCTCACGTCGAGCTCTGCGGATCGACGTCGACCACGGCGGCCAGGCTATCTCTCCGCATCGCGATCGCGGCGGCGCCCAGGAGCCGGCCGGCGCGGCTCGCCACGGGCCGGGGAGCGCCCGTCTTGAGGAGGAGCTGGGCCCGGTGGCGCCCTCGGAGGCGCAGGAGCGTGGCTGGCCCGAGGAGATCCGTGTCTGGCAGCCCTTCGAGCGCGGTGCGAAGCTGGTCGAGGACGGCGCGTGGCCCGGCCGGGTCCGGGCCGGACACGACGATCCGGACGAGCTGGCGGAAGGGCGGGTAGCCGAGCTCGCGCCGTCGCGCCAGCTCGCCGACGAGGAACTCCTCCACCCCGTGTCGCGCCGCGAGCGCGATCGGGTGGGCATCCGGCTGGTAGGTCTGCACGAGCACGCGCCCGGGAGCGTCCCGCCCGCTCCGCCCGGCCAGCTGCGTGACGAGCTGAAACGTCCGCTCCTCGGCACGAAAGTCAGGCATTCCGAGCCCTGTGTCGGCGTCCACGACCGCCGCGAGCGAGACGCCCGCGAAGTGGTGGCCCTTCGCGACCATCTGCGTGCCGAGGAGGACGGAGCGGTCGGTCGCCGCGAACCGGGCCAGCTCGTCGCGGAGGAGCGCGGGATCGGAGACGGTGTCCGCGTCCAGGCGGATCAGCTCCAGGTCCGGGAACCGGTCGGCGAGCTCCGCTTCCAGCTGCTCGGTTCCGGCCCCGAGACGGGCCAGCTCGGTCGACTCACAGGAGGGACAGCGGTCCGGCGCCTCGGCCGCGAAGCCGCAGTGGTGGCAGTGGAGTTGGCCGTCGCCGTGGAGGGTGAGCGCCACGTCGCACTGTTCGCACCGGAAGGTGTGGCCGCAAGCTCGACAGTGGATCGCCGGCGCCACGCCGCGGCGGTTCAGGAGGAGGACGGCCTTGCCGCCGCCGTCGGAGAGCCGGCCGAGCTCGGCGAGGAGCGGCGCCGAGAGCGGGTAGCCGGCCTCGCGACGCAGGTCGACGACCTTGACCGGCGGGAGCGAGCCCGCGAGCCGCTTCCCGAGCTCGAGCCGCTCGAGGCGCTCCCAGCTCTCGGGCCGCGGTGTCGCAGTGCCGTAGAGGACGACCGCGTTCTCGAGCGCCCCGCGCTTCGCGGCGACCGTGCGCGCGTCGTAGCGGGGGTCGGACTCCTGCTTGTAGGACGAGTCCTGCTCCTCGTCGACGACGACGAGCCCGAGGCGCGCGACCGGAGCGAAGATCGCCGAGCGGGCTCCGACCACCACGCGCGCGTCACCGGCCGCGATCCGCTCGCGTTCGTCACGCCGCTCCGCATCGGTCAGCGATGAGTGCAGGACGGCGACGCGATCGCCGAAGCGGGCCCGGAAGCGGCCGAAGGCCTGCGGCGTGAGGGCGATCTCCGGGACGAGCACGATCGCGCCGAGCCCCTGTTCGAGGGCGGCCTCGCAGGCTCTCAGGTAGACCTCCGTCTTCCCGCTCCCGGTCTCGCCGTAGAGGAGGTAGTGCGCCGGCCGGCCGAGGGCGTCGACCACCTGTGCTAGCACGCGCTCCTGGGCCTCGGTCAACGCGTCGGGGCGCGGCTCGCCGACGAGATCCTCCGCCCGCGCGCGCCGCTTCGCGCCGGCGCGCCGCTTGCGGGCGGGCGGGGCCACGAGCGCGAGCGTCCGAGCCGGCGTAGAGCCGTAGTAGTCGGCGAGCCAGAGCGCGAGGTCGACGAGCGGCTCCGGGACCGACCCGAGCACCTCCGAGACGGCGACCGGCTGGACGTCCTCGGGCACCTCGTCTTCGAGGGCGACGACCACGCCACGGCGCTTGGAGCGTCCGAACGCGATCGAGACGATCGACCCGCGCTCGAGCCCTGCGGCCAGGGACGGGAAGGGCCGAGCGAGAGCGCGGGCGGTGACGAGCGGGTAGACGGACGCGTATCGAGGCACCGGTAGAATCGTCGCATGGCCCAGGGACATTCGACGGACGAGTACCTGGAGACCATCTACTTCCTCGCCTTCCCGGTCGGGGAGTACCAGCCGGTCACGAAAGGCTCCCGGACCGTAGCCGTGCGGGTCGCGGACATGCTCCACGTCTCACGCGCCTCGGCGAGCGAGATGCTGAAGCGGCTCGAAGCCGACGGCCTCGTCGAGCGCGGCGAGCACAAGGAGGCGATCCTGACCCCGAAGGGCCGCAAGCTCGCGGAGCGCGCCGTCCGCCGCCACCGGATCATCGAGCGTCTCCTCACGGACTTCATGGGCTACACGCCCGGCGAAGCGCACGAGCAGGCCGATCTCCTGGGCGACACGTTCACGGACGAGATGATCGAGCGGATCGCGAAGCAGCTCGGGAACCCGGAGCGCTGCCCGCACGGCTGGCCCGTCGACACGGAGTTCGAGCAGGCCGAGAACCGCGGCCTGGCCGCTGTCTCCGACCTCGCGCCCGGGACGCGCGCCGAGATCGTCCGCCTCGCCGAGCACGACGGCGAGCTCCTCCACTGGTACTACGACGAGGGCCTCGTTCCAGGTGCGACCATCGAGCTGCGCGAGTCGCAGCCCGACGGAGGCCCGATCACCGTCAAGCTGAACGGCGGCGAGCGCGAGATCGGCGAGCGGGCCGCAGCCGGCCTCTTCGTCCGCGCTACTCGAAGAGAATCGTGACGCGGGTGAAGCCGAGCGAGCGCAGGAGCGAGGTGAGCGTGACGCGGGTGTTCTCCTCGGCCCGCGACCGCAGGCCCGGCGTGCCGCCCGCTGCCTCGGTCAACTTGCGCTCCGCGACGAGATAGAGCTCGTGGTCGGAGCCGCCTCCGTCGGAGAAGGCGTCGCCGATCGCGGTGAAGAGCCCGCGGTCGCGCTCGTAGACGTAGCTCTCCGCGAGATCGAGCTCCGCCGGGTACAGCACCGCATGCGGAAGCGTGACGGTCGCGGCCCGGCGATCGGCCGAGAGCTGGACGTCGTCAGCGTCGATGGCCCGCAGGTCGACGCCTGCGTCGACCGAGCCCTTGGCGACGAAGAGGGTCCTCTCTCCCAGGAGCTCGGACGGAAGCCTCGTGTCCTTTTCGACGTCGACGATGACCTGGTAGTTCCCGGCGGCGGCGCGGAGCTCGCCAAGGTCCTGGATCGACTGCAGGACCGGCGTGGACGAGCGGTCGATCGTCTCCGAGCTGAACGGGTTGTCGAAGGACGGCAGCAGGTCGCGCACCCAGTTGAACCCTGCGACGAGCGAGACGATCACGAGCCCGAGCGCAATCAGGCCCCATGGCACCCCACGCCGTGGCGGCGGCGCCTGCGGCGGCAACGGCGGCTGGTGCTCGGGCGAGTGCGGCGCCTCGGTGCCGCGCTCGGGACTGACGACCCCCATGACGAGGTCGAGAGTAGCACGGGGAGCGGGGACTCTAGGCGGATCTAGGCCGGCGCGCCGGCGGCGAGGCCCGCGGCCTTGCGAAGCGCGTCGACCTTGTCGGTGCGCTCCCAGGTGAAGTCGTGCTCGAGCCGTCCGAAGTGGCCGTAGGCGGCCGTCTTCCCGTAGATCGGGCGCATCAGGTCGAGATCCCGGATGATCGCCGCGGGTCGGAGGTCGAAGTGCTCCCGGACGAGCTCTTCGATGCGCCCGGTCGGCACCTCCTCGGTGCCGAAACACTCGACCTCGATCGAGACCGGGTGGGCGACGCCGATCGCATAGGCGACCTGGAGCTCGCAGCGGTCGGCCAGGCCGGCGACGACGAGGTTCTTCGCGACGTAGCGGGCGGCGTAGGCGGCGGACCGGTCGACCTTCGTGGGATCCTTGCCGGAGAAGGCGCCGCCGCCATGACGCGCCGAGCCGCCGTAGGAGTCGACGATGATCTTCCGGCCGGTCAGGCCAGTGTCGCCCATGGGCCCTCCGACCACGAACTTCCCGGTCGGGTTCACGAGGACGAAGTCACGCTCCTCGAAGCGCTTCTCGTCGTACAGGTCCCTGGGGAGGATCGGATGGAGGACGTGCTCGACCAGATCCG
Source organism: Gaiellaceae bacterium (assembly GCA_050998925.1). Lineage (GTDB taxonomy): Bacteria > Actinomycetota > Thermoleophilia > Gaiellales > Gaiellaceae > DASQGA01. The sequence goes on along the minus strand of JBPCPR010000049.1, from coordinate 3,468 downwards.
GCTTGATGAGGGTGTCTGCGTCGAGGCCTTCCCGATGCTGGGCGGAGACGAGGACTCTGACGATCTCTGCGGCGCGCTGGCGCCCGTGCTCGTCGACCTCGTAGCGCACGGTCACCTGAGCCTTGCCGTCCGGCCGCAGGTAGGGCAGGACGTCGGCCTTCCGCACCTCGGCCAGCCGCTTCGTGATCCGATGCGCGAGCATGATCGGGAGGGGCATCAGCTCCTCGGTCTCGTTGCAGGCGTAGCCGAACATCATCCCCTGGTCGCCCGCGCCCTCCCGGTCGAGCGGATCCGTCTCGCCGGGGTCGTGCTGGACCTCGTAGGAGGCCTCGACGCCCTGAGCGATGTCCGGCGACTGCTCGTCGAGGGCGACGATGACGCCGCAGGTATCGGCGTCGAATCCGTACTTGGCGCGGTCGTAGCCGATGTCGCGGATCGTGCGACGCACCAGCCTCGGGATGTCCACGTAGGTCGTCGTCGTCACCTCGCCCGCGACGACCACGAGCCCGGTGGTCACCAGCGTCTCGCAGGCCACGCGCCCGCCCGGGTCGTCGGTGAGCACCGCGTCGAGGACGGCGTCGGAGACCTGGTCGGCGACCTTGTCGGGATGCCCCTCGGTCACCGATTCGGACGTGAAGAGGAACTCGCGCTCCAGCACGGCGGCGAAGGCTACTCGATCGCCAGGAAGCCGGAGACGGTCACTCTGCCGTCGTCCGCGGTCGAGTAGAGCAGGAAGGAATCCAGCGGCTCGACGTTCTCCTGGACCTGCGGCGGCTGCTCCTCCTGCGCCTCGACGAGCTCGAAGGCGGAGTTCAGATTGACGTAGAGGATGCCGCTCGTCTCCCCGGGGACGTCGGCGCTCTCGCGCGCGTTCGAGAAGGTCTGGTCATCGGCCAGGCTCTCGCCCCCGTCCACCATTTTCTGCAGGGTCTCGCCGTCGTTCGTCACCACGAGCTTGCCGTCGAACGCGCCGTAGAGGACCGAGACGCCCTGAACTACGACCACCTTCGCTTCGATGCCGCTGATCTTCGCCGGTTCCGGCGGCTGGATGTCCGGCATGAACTGCGCCGCGCGGCCAAAGAGCTTGTCGATCGTGGCCAAAGCCTGTCCTTCGTCCTCGACCTCGACGACGATGCTGACCCCGGGAATGCTCGTCCCGTTCGCCTCGGAGTAGACCGCGATCGCCCCCTCGTTCTCGAAGAGCGGGAGCACGTCGCGGTCGATCGAGAGCCCGAGCCCGAGCTCGGCCTGTCCGAGCTGCTGGTCAAACTCCTGGTTCGACTCGCCGGCCTTCCTGAGGGCTTCCCGCACGCCCTTGGCGAGGTTGTCGAAGCCGACGTAGGCAAGAGCCCCGGCCGAAAGCTCGTCGGGAAGCGCGGCCTCGAACGTGTCCGTCGGCTGGGTCGTCTTGCCCGTCGCCTGGAAGCGCAGTCCGCCCTCCTCGGCGCTGACCGTGCCTCCGACCGTCGGGACACCGTTCGGGAAGACCTGCTCGAAGGCCTGCGCGCCGAGCGGCGACCCCGTCCCCTGAGACTTCAGGATCAGGTCGGTGTTCACGTACACCCGGGCGAGCGCGTCGTCGGGCAGCCCTTCCATCGCGTCGTCGAACGCATCGCTCCCGGCGAGCTTCCCGGCCGAGCGCATCTGCTTGAACTGGTCGATGGCCGCCTGGCTCTCGGCGAGGACGGTCCAGCCCTCCACCTCCTCCTTGACGGTGGGCGTCCCGTCGGTGTCCTTCTCGAGCAGCTCGTCGAGCTTGGCAGGGTCATCCGGCTGGAGCAGGGCGACCCCGTCTGAGCTCGAAGGCTCCCCGTCCTCCCCGAGATCCAGGAGCACGAAGTCGAGCTCCGGGCCGAGGGCGGGCTTCACGTCCTGCTCGAAGTCGACGTCCTCCTGCTCGAGCTCGGCGAGCGCCATCCGGAGTAGGCCGTCGCTACCGGGGAACTTCTCGAGCAGCGTCCTGAAGGTCTCGATCTGGTCGCCCTCGAAGTCGGTGTTCACGGAGATGAAAAGCGGCGTCGAGGCCGGCGCGATTTCCGCACCCGCTGCGCTCGACCCACCGTCGCTCCCGCCGCCCCCACAGCCGGCAACGACGACCGCCAGGGCGGTGCAGAACGTGGCTGCGAGGGCCCGGAGTCTCACCCTGATCAGTCTAGTTACGTTCCGCCGGGTGTCACTCCCCCGTGGGCCGGCGCCCCATGAGCCCGGTCGCCAGCTCGGCCAGGCTCGCGCCGCCGAGGATCTGGCAGACGGCCTCCGTGATCGGGAGCTCGACCCCGAGCCCACGCGCGAGGTCCCGGAGGACCGGTGCGGTTGTGAGGCCTTCGACGGCCATGGCGATCTCGGTGAGAGCCTCCTCGGCCGAGGCGCCCCTGGCGATCAGCTCGCCCGCCCTGCGGTTCCGGCTGTGCCGGCTCCAGCACGTGACAACCAGGTCCCCCATGCCCGCCAGCCCGGCGAACGTCTCGGGGCGGCCGCCCGCAGCTTCTCCGAGGCGGGCCATCTCCGCGAGGCCCCGCGTGATGATGGCCGCCTTGGCGTTGTCTCCGACCTCGAGCCCGTCGACGGCGCCGGCCGCGAGCGCGATCACGTTCTTGGTCGCGGCGCAGAGCTCCACCCCGACCACGTCCGTGTTCACGTAGACCCGGAACCTCGGCGACATGAGCTCCTGTTGGAGCCGGAGGGCCAGCTCTTCGTCCTCGGACGCGATCACCGCCGCTGCAGGAAGGCCCGCCGCGATCTCCTCGGCGTGGTTCGGGCCCGAGAGCACGGCCACCGGCCGCCCCCGAACCGCAGTCGAGAGCCGCTGGCCGGTGGACGGATCGAGTCCCTTGGCCAGCGAGAGGACAGGAGCTTTCCCCGGGAGCGCCCTGGCAACCTCGGCGAAGGCCCGGCTCGGGACGGCGAGGCAGATGAGTTCGGCATCCGCAACCGGCGCGTCCTCGACGGTCGTGGCCGAGATGGCGGAGAGGTCGGCGTCCCGGACGTAGCGGGGGTTGCGGCCCGTCTTGGCGATCGCCTGGGCCTGCGCCGGGTCGCGGCAGGCGAGCGTCACCTCGTGACCGCGCTCGGTGAGGAGCGCCGCGAACACCGAGCCCCAGGACCCGCCTCCGACGACGACGGCCCTCACGAGCGGCGGGCGAAGTCGATGATGACGGGAACGCCGGAGAGCCCGAACTCGTCTCGTACCTGGTTCTCGACCCAGTAGCCGTAATCGCGGGTGATAAGCCCGGGATCGTTCACGAAGAACTTGAAGCGCGGCGGCCGCACGCCCACCTGCGTCCCGTAGAGCAGGTTCAGCCGGCGGCCGTTTCGCTGCGGGCCCGGCCGCCTCGCGCGGAGCTCCTGGAGAAACCGGTTCAGCTCGCCCGTCGCCACGCGGGCCGTGTGCTTGGCGTACAGCTCCTCGACCCGGTCGAGCAGCTTCCCGAGCCCGCGCTTGCTCTCCGCCGAGACCGCCACCAGGGG
>JBPCPR010000082.1:0-3067 GCA_050998925.1 Gaiellaceae bacterium | reverse complement strand
GTACCAGGCGACGAAGGAGTCGGCCGGAGCGTGGACGAGAATCGGCCGGCCGCTCGCCAGGTACTCCGCCATCTTCGCGGGCGACGACGTCCTGATCACCTCCGGGTATGGCGACTCAAATGCAAGTGGGAGAAAGAGGACGTCTGCCTCGATCTGGATCCGTGGCATGGCCCGGGCGGGCTCGTGTGGATGGAAGGCCACGGGGCCCCGAATTCCCCGCTCGGCGAGGTCGTCCGCGTCCTGGGCGGTGTACAGGTGAAGCTCCGCGCCGTTTCGATCGAGCGCCTGCACCAGGTTCACGAAGCAGTCGTAGTGCGCCTGGTACACGGCGCCCGTGTAGACGATCCTGGCGGCCCCGCCAGGAGAGCCCTCGGCCCGCTCGGAGAGATCGTACGCGGAGAGATCGACGGGATTGCGGACGAGGGTGGCGTCGACGCCGAAGCGGCGCCTGAGCTTTTCCTGGAGGAACTCGTTCGGGACGACGACGCCGTCCGCACCCTTGAGCGGCCACGGCTCCGCGAGCCGGGCGGGTAGCCGGTAGGCCCAGAAGGTCTCCCGGGCGGCGTAGTCATCGCACAGGTGGGCGTAGAACCTCGTGCCGGCGCGGCGGCTGGCGACGTACGTGGTTGGAATGTCCACGCCCATACCCGTGAAGGCGACGACGGCATCGCAACGCTCCCGCACCAGGATGCGCTGGATCTCGCCCACCCGCCGCGCGGCTCCGCGCACGACTGTGAGACCGTTGGCCAGCAAGGCGAGCAGCGGCTGCCGAAGCCGACTCGGCCGCCGCGGCGAGAGCTCGAAACGGTCGGCTTCGAGGGGCCTCGTGAAGTCGGCCGACGAGGACGCATCAGGCTGTCCTCCCTCGGTCACGAGGCAGTAACGGCTCTCCTCGACGCGCTCGAGCAGGCGGTGGATCAGCATCGCCTGGCCGGACCAGGCGGGCGGGAGAATCTGCGAGACGACGGCGAGCTTCATCCGCGAACCCGCATCCAGAAGCTCGAGGGCTCCGACTGTGGGAAGACTCGGCGCATCACCGCGAGCTCGGGAAAGAGCTCGGCGACGGCCTCCGGATGGCGACCCGCCATGACGTTCCCCGGCCAGAGCACCTCGAAACGGGAGTTAAAGGCGAGGAAGGTCTGCAGCACGTACTGCTCGTTCCAGTACCAGCGGTTGTCGAAGTAGGAGCGGGGATAGGGACGGGGCAGGCTGACATCGTGGACGTGCACCAGCACGCCGGGCGCCAGGCGCGGAAAGATCTCGCAGTACGCGCGCTGGACGTCGCCGCCCGCCCGCAGGACGTGGGTCGAGTCGACGAAGAGGACGTCACCGGAGCGAAGCGCCGTGAAGCGCTCGAGCTCCACGTCCTGGAGCTTTGCCGGCACGATCTCCACGTCGTCTTCGAGCGACTCGAGGACGGGGGACGGAAACGGATCCACGGCGACGAGCCGCGCACCTTTCCCCCCGCCTACGCGATTCGCCTCGTTCGCCGCGAGGGCGACGAGAGTCGACCACCCGGCCCCCACCTCGATCACGGTCTCAGGCTGGAAGTGGCGCAGGAGCCCGTAGTAGACATGGGCGTCCACCGCCATGAAGGCTGAGTTCAGGAGGTGGAACCGCGCGCCAGGCGTCTCTTCGAGCGGCACCGCGGCTCTGAGTTCTTCGATGTGAGGCCGCAGGATCTCGACGAGCTCGAGCGCGCCCTGCTCGTTGGTGTCGACGCCGACGAGCTCCGATTCCGCCTGCCAGAACGACTCCGTCAGGTCCGCCTGCTCCGGGATCGGCACGTAGTAGTGGTGCGGCAGGAGGTGGAACCCGAGCCTGTCGAAGGTCGCCTGCGTGCGCTCGAGAGCCGGTGCGCGGAGCGCTCCCACCCTGCCCCGCAGGGCGCCGAGCAGACTCCCCGCGTCGGCCACGCTAGTCAACCATCTAGACGAGCAGATCCTCGTTGACCACAAGCTCGCTTTCCAGGGTGAGCGAGTGGCGACGGAGGAGATCCCCCAGCTCGTCCTTCGTCATGACATCGTCCGCGGAGCTGTACTCGCGCTCCAGCGTGCCGGTGAGCTCCGGCTCCGGCTGGAGCTCGGGGAGCATCGGGTGGATCACGTAGTACTCGCCACGCTCGGTCGTCCGGTGGCTCTCCTCCTCGGAGACGAGGATCTCGTGGGTCTTCTCACCCGGGCGAACGCCGGTGACGAGCGTCTCGACCGGCCGGTCGCCGATCAGCGCCTCGGCCACCTCCGCGATCCGGGCGGCCGGGACCCGCGGAATGTACGTCTCGCCGGGCTTCGCCTCGGCGACAGCGGCCAGGATCGTGTCGACCGACTGCTCCAGCGTGATCAGGAAGCGCGTCATCTCCGCGGTCGTGATCGTGACCGGGCCACCGCGGCGGATCTGCGCGTGGAAGAGCGGAATCACGGACCCTCGCGAGGCGAGGACATTGCCGTAGCGGGCACAGACGAAGCGAGTGCCGGGGCAGTCGAGGTTCGCGCTCACGAAGATTCGCTCCTGGATCGCCTTCGACATCCCCATCACGTTCACGGGCTGGGCGGCCTTGTCGGTCGAGATCCCGACCACGGTCTCGACCGGGAACCCGTGCTCGCGGATGGCTCTGACGATGTTCTCCGCTCCCACGATGTTGGTCTGTACGGCCTCGAACGGAAAGTACTCGCACGTCGGCACCTGCTTGAGCGCGGCCGCGTTGAAGACGAGATCCGCCTCACGAAGCACCGACCCGACCGCCGCGTAGTCTCGCACGTCGCCGATCCGGAACTGGAGCAGCTTCTCGAAGTTGTGGTAGATGACCTCGTCGGTCGCAGCCGAGACGTGCTCGTACGCGAGCCGCATGGCGTGCTGCTTCGCCTCGTCCCGCGAGAACACGACGACGCGCTCCGGCGTGCCGACCGTGCCGGAGAGGAAGCGGCGAACGCGAACTGTTCCGAGGGACCCCGTGCCCCCGGTAACGACGATCCGCTTACCGGTGAGCAAGCGCGGCTCTTCGCAGCTCCGGATAGGGCGTCTCGTCCCTGGCCATCGCGCCGATCATATCGACCCTCTCGGGCACCAC